>NZ_LZHO01000089.1:0-116864 GCF_001690895.1 Gilliamella sp. Nev5-1
GAACGAATCTTGTCGGATATATCTGCCGATAAACAAGTCGTAATAAAGGTTAAATTGTAATGTAATTGTCTTTCTTCATCATAATATTGCCTTTATAGTAATTTTTTAATTTAAGTCCAAACCTCTTGACCATTACTGGTAATCCAAACAATGCCGCAATTTAATTTCACATAGAACCACATACCTACATCATCTAGATCATCATCCTCGTTATCGGGAGGGTAAGGAGGCCAAATATTCTTAATAGAATTAATTTGTTCTTCAATTGTGCCAGATAAAAAAATTCCATTTCTAGCTAATCTAATATGTCCATCTTTTATTAATTTTTCTAATATTCTAAAAAATAAATCTTTTCTTATTTCGTAGGGTATTTTTATATCTTTCGTGTAATTATCTAAATGTTGCCACATTGTGCCCATTGAATAACCAAAAGCACTTTCTAAAATAGAATTATAAATTTTTTTAAAATTCATTGAAATTTCATCTCCACTCTGTTTCCTTTATTAATACTCGGGTTTTTGATATCTATAGTCCATTTTGCTTTATTTTGTTCTACAGATTCGGAAAAATTTCTTAACGTAATATTACTACCAGCATTGGGACCTTCTGTGATCTTAATTGAATATATCGTTCCTTTCCCCGGAATAATTTTTGCTGTTGGCATAGTATCAACACCAGATAGACGTTTAAAATAAGCCATAACATCAGCCTCAGATGCTCCAGTGAATACCGGTGCACCAATACTGACATTTTTATCGGCGACGAGTATTTTACCATTTACTGAAATGGTAAAATCTTTAGGATGAATATTTTTATTGTTATATAGAGCAGCTAGATTGTCCATTTCTGTTTTTGCTAATTGTTGTAAGCTTTTGGCTCCCTCTCCAGCAACCCCCTCAAACCCATTATTTTCAACCTTAATCAATCCTAACGGATCTATCCAATTTATCGGATCACTACCGGCATATTGATAACTATTTAAGCCACCCTGTATACCAAGTGGGTCTTGAGTAATATATCTGCCGGTAAACGGGTCGTAATAGCGGTTTAGGTTGTAATGAAGTCCTGTTTCCTCATCATAATATTGCCCTTGGAACCTTAACGGATTATTCGGCAGGGAATCTATATCGTCCTGATGGTAGGTTTCGTTTATTATCTGACCATAAGCATTATACTGGCATTCGTAGAGCGTGTCACCTAAGCTGCCGGTAAGGGCAATGGGTGTGCCGAGGTGGTCGTTTTGGTACCAGTAGAGTTTGATATTATCTTGTTGGGCATTGCCGTGCACAAGGGCTAAGGGACGGTAAGAGTCTAGCTCGTAAAGGTAGCTTTGCCAATGTTTATCGTTATCGGTCTCGGCAATAAGTTTACTACCTTGCCAGATAAACTCGGTAGTTTTACCATCTACGGTTTTACTGGTACGACGGTTAAAGGCATCATAAGTATAGGTGATGATAAGCCCCGTTGGTTTAATCACTTTGATTAACCGGTGCCGGCAGTCGTACTCATAGTGGGTAACTAGACTGTGGTTTTTTCCGCGCTTTTCGGCAATTAGGTTACCAAAGCGGTCATATTCAAAGTGTTTATCACTAAAAAAGGTTAATCGGTTGCCTTTGGCGATATTGGCATGAAAAGGCGTGGGGGCTAGTGCTTGGGTTTCACTGATTTTATTGCCCGTTGCGTCATAATCAAACTGCTCGACTTTTTCAGCATGATGCTGCTCGGGATTGACCTCAGGGTAAGTTACGGTGTGTAACTGGTCAGCGTTATCATAACGATAACGGCGTGGCTGATGTCCGGTGATTTCGGCAAGCTGTCCGTTAGGATTATAGTGATACTGCTGTTGCCAAATTGGCGTTGGTGAGGTTTGGGTGCTGATATCATAACCATGATAACGTTGATGGGCAATAAGTTGCCCTAGCGGGTCATACTGGTAACGGTTAACTAGTCCATTACCTTGACGACGTTCACACTCTCGCCCTTGTTTATCCCAACGAAAAGCGGCTAATGGCTGGTGGTCGAGTGTCATTCCCAGTAGCTGACCCTGATTGTAATGATATTCTAACCATTGCCCATCGGGCAGTTTAGTGCCATTGAGTAAGCCTGTATTATCATCATAGCGATGGCGGATAGTCGCCCAATTTTGATGTTCGGCTGTGAGTTGATTACTTTTATTATATTCCCAACATAACACATTATCGTTATCTTTTACCGCAATCAAGCGACCGATAGTATCATATTCATAGTGCTCAATATTTCCATCCGGTAATATTTTTTGAATTAATCGCCCAAGGCTGTCACGCTCATATCGGGTAATAAATGGCTCAGATTGATGTTCATCTCCGTATTCACAACGGGCAATAAGTTGGTTGTTTTTATTATAATGGTACGTGGTTTTTATATTATCAAAACCAATTTCTTCACTTAATAATCCATCAGCTGTGTAACGAAATTGATAGTGCTCCCCTTTTTGATTGGTGATTTGGCTAATCTGTAAATGCCCATTATCGTATTGGAAAGCCAGTTTTTCACCATTAGGTTGGTGTAATTGGGTGAGTAGGTGTAACGGTGCGGCGTAATCATATTGAGTGATTTTGCCCATTTCATCTTTAAACCAAATCACTTTACCATAAGCATTATACCGATACTCACGGGTGGTGTTATTGGGTAAGATAATTTGGGTAATTCGATTTAACGCATCATAACGGTAGTGTGTGGTACTGCCGTTTTGTTGTTTTTCCCATTCTAAGCGACCAATAGCATCATAGCCAAATTGGCGTAAACCTTGAATTGAAGAGTTATCCTCTAATAATTCCCCTTGCTCTGACCAAACTAAACGTTGGTGACTCTGGTCAGGATATTGAATAAAAATGGGCTTACCTTGAGCATTATATTGATATACCGTGCTGCGCTCTTGAGGGTCGATTAGCTCCAGTAAGTTCCCTTGGCTATCACGCCGAAAACGCCATTGTTGGTAAGTCTCTTTATCACCCTGAGTGAGGGTATAAATTTCCCCATGCAAGTAGTCATAATGAACACTATGCCCATCGGGATAAGTGATGGTATCTAACGCGCCAGTGATGGGGGAATAATCATAATAGGTAATATGACCTTCGCCATCAATTTCAGCTGTCAGTTGCCCTTTATCATTATATTCGTAGCTTTGTACATGACCCGCCGCAGATATTTTTTGGATTAATTTACCATGGGTATTATGCTTATAATAACTTTTACTGCCATCTTGGTGGATTATCGTGACACTGTTTTCTTCATCATTCCATTGATACTGACTATCCAATTGAGGAAAGTTCGCCCACTGCCGTAAACAGCGTGCCTGCTTACCTTCATTTTGCCATGCCCAATAAAAGGTTGCCCCACCCGCCATGACCCGTGATTGAATAACATGCTTATCATCATAAGTATAGTGCTCGGTCTCATTTGCGGCATTCGTCACCGCAACAAGTTGGTAAAGCGTGTTATAAGTGTACTTTGCTAGCACCGAAACACGCTGCCATTCTTGTGCGACTCGGGTGTGTAATTCAACTTGTTGGATTAAATTTATATTAGTATTCGGGGTGCTTGGGTTATTTTCATTAGTCGCTGCGTCTATTTCATTTTCATAAATAAAGACTAACTTGCGCGTCGGTTGCTCTGCGGGTGATAAAATGGCAGAAGGTAGCCGATTGGCGTTATAAATAACCTTAATGGCATTGTTATGCTTGTCTATAATGCGTTTCAAACAAGCTGTTGTCCCCTCTTTTGCACGTTTAAACACTAAAAAAGGTTGATTAGATTGAACAATGATAAACTCATTATCTTGTTCACCTTGGCACAACATGGCTTCTGATAAGCTATTTAATCTCTGTGTGTATTTTTCGGTTGGATAGGGAAAGCTAACTTGGCGATTTTCATGGTCTAACCATGTGATGCTATCGTTGTTAAATACCAAATGTTGACTTAAAAAGTGCGACCAGCCATAGCCCAATCCTTGCTGTAATTCAACAGCACTGGTACGATAAAAACGTTGCCAAATAAAAGGCACGATACCCGTTAAGTGACCATCTTCAACCGATAATAGCTCTTCGCCAGTTAATAACGATATGGGGTCACCATCATGAGGCGTCTGTTTATCAGAAGAAACCGCCTGCCCTTTGGCATTTTTACCGGCCTCTGGGGTGTCGGTGATATGTGACGATGCATTTTCTATTTTTGTCTGTGGATTCCCCCCCGATGAAGCAACGCTGCCATGTTCAGTTACACCCGTTGCATTGCTATGGGTTGTTGCCGTTTTGTGTGCATTAACATCCACGCCACCACTGTGAATTATTTCATGGTTATCTTTGACATGTTTTTTACATGCTTGCTTAGCGATGTCGGTTAACTCTTCTAGCGCTTCAATAAGCTCTTTAGTTGATGTGCTTGCTACCTTTTTTTTCATTATTATAATCCTTCTTATTAAGCAAAGTTCATTGCTATATCAAATCCTTTTTTTAGAACTGCGCCCGGTAAAATAATAGCAATAATCACTTCGGTTAATACTTGCCCTACAATTTTGGCACTAAAGTTAACTAATTGTTCGGGGGTTAACAATTTGAAAAGACACCAAGTTGCATTAAAAAAGATAAATAGCATGGCTTCATCTTTAAGCATCATTAGCATATCGCCTATTTCATCTTTATGTTCATCATACATTTGAATTAACTTTTCAGCGCCATCACCGATAAGTTGTTTCAGTTTTTTTGCATTTTCTAAAGGATGGCAAAATATATCAAATAATTTACACACTAAATTCCAAATGTCTTTTAACGTCGTCCAGATACCATCAGCAAACTCTTTACATGCCTCGACCCAATCTATTGATGCACCATTAGCAATATAAGCTTCCCATTCTTGCTTTTGCCGATTATTCCAG
This sequence comes from Gilliamella sp. Nev5-1, assembly GCF_001690895.1. Classification (NCBI taxonomy): domain Bacteria; kingdom Pseudomonadati; phylum Pseudomonadota; class Gammaproteobacteria; order Orbales; family Orbaceae; genus Gilliamella; species Gilliamella sp. Nev5-1. Next base: position 4,913 of record NZ_LZHO01000089.1, read on the forward strand.
TTTTTTTCTAACCAATCTGCACATTGACTGATTAAACCATCATAAGAAGCATAGAGCTTGTCTAAATCTTTTTTTGTAAGATTGGGATAAAACATAATTTTATATTTTTGATTTGGCTTTAATTTTAAGACAGCTTTACCATTATCATCTAATTTACCTTCGCTGACGTAATTATCACTATCCCATATATAACCTGATTCCACCTCATATACCCGGTATTTGGTTTTCGGGATTGGAATGGTTTTACCTGCGGTTTGAAACGTATGTATGATAACCAGCTCGCCGCTTAATGGGCAGGTGGTCACCCCATCCATTCGTGCGCGACTTTGGACATTTTGAATAATTTCCATATCACCCACCTTAATTTGCTGATCCATATCAAAAAAGCGTCCGATAAATCTAGTATCGGTTAGTGATTTGTAGTCATTAAGGCAATTTTTAAAATCAGTAATAACCTCATTTATGACTTTATTGGCTTCTGCTTGTACATCGGGTGTGATAACAGGCTCTGATAAGGGGGGAGCAATGATGTCCTCTGTCATTTTGTTATCCTATGATTGAAGTTGTTGTAAAATGAAATTCCAAACGTCACTTTTACCCTGATTACATTGTAATAAACGTTTAACTTTTCTCTCTAAAATATCATGTCGATAGGCCCAATATATTTTCGGATAACTTTCTTGTAACGTTTGTAAGATATTCTCTAATAGCAGATCCTCTTTATCGGTTACCAATTTTTTTATTAATGATTCTGGCACCTGCCACCAAGGCGAAGTTTGCACCGCTTGCTCAACGGGTACATGCACTACATGTGATTGATGATTAATCCAGTAAAAAGCAAAAGCAGGCAGCACGTCTTGCCAGCTATCAGTAAAATAATCAAGCATGATTGACAAATATTCGCCATCCCAGTAGCGAAAAAATACCGTTTCACCATCGGGCATAATGGCCTGGGTTAAGCTCCGTAAATGGGCGCAGATGTCTGCAAAGGGTAAATGAGAGCGTGCCAGCCAGCCCCAGTCTTTGTGCTCAGTGTTATTAATCCAATCTAAAAAGGGGCTATGCTCATCAAGTCTCACTAGCATAGGCATAACAGAAAACCAGTGCTCGTAAGGAGTACCACTATAAAGACCATAGGGCGTTTGTGAGCCATCAGTGATATAGTAGTTTTTAACCGCTTGCGCATCACTGACGTTAGAAAGTACGGCATACAAAGGCATGGCAGAGGTAGCGGTAATCGTGCGCCATTGAGACAGTGGCATAGCTAGCATAATCTGCTCCTTGCATTGCGCAATAAAACCAACAAAGCTAAAAACCCGTTTAACTTATAAAAGACAAAAAAGGGATATTGAATAAAGCGATTGATGATTAAAGCAATACGACTAACAGCAAGCTCCATGATATTTACCTAAATTCCTTTAGAAAGTATTAAAAAACCGAAAAATAAAGGTATTTTTTAGCTAAGATAAGATTATTTTTTATTCTATGTAACCTTTTTTTAGTCTATTTTTGTTATTTTTTTAACAATAAACCTAGATTAGTTATGCTGAATACTTGTATTTTCAGCGCTTTGCCATGTTTAGTAAGGTGATTTAGGTAAATAATCGGTTTTATGTTATAGATTAATAATATTTGATTTCATACCTACCAATTACATCAAAAATATGATCATAAGTGCTAAGTATTATGCGTTGTTTACCTGCTTTATGAACTTCATCGACTAAATCAAAACTAGATTTTGAATATTTTTCGTAGGGATACTCATCTATTTCATAAATAGACAAACGGTCAATATCATTAAACATAAATGTCACTTTAACTTCAGGAACATTTAAAATCTCTGGTTTGCAACCTGCCAATGACAATGACGTATCAACAACCAAGGTAAATGGATAACATTCTAATTTAACCTCAGATAAAATTAATGCATTTCGTGTATAAATAATACCGTATTTTGTTTGTATTTCTTTTGTATTCATATCCCCTCTATTTTTAATTAAAAGGCAGCAGTCGAATATTTAAAGACCGCTATTAACCATTGCCATACAGATAACATCTTAAATATTTTAGCGTTTATAATAATATTGTCGATTATTGTTTAAAAGCTGAAGAAGTTGAAGAAGTTGAAGAAGTTGAAGAAGTTGAAGAAGTTGAAGCACTTCAACCTTGCCAACTAGCTTATAACCTTCATAAATATTCATTGTAAATCCTTTTTCGAGTAAAAAACTTGGTGCATCCTCTACTAAAAAATAGGCTTTTCCAAAGCCAACTCTTTGGTCGGGTTCTAATAGTTCGCAACGTTGCACATTTAACACTAATGACCAAGATGACATATCACCACTTTTACCTTTCATTGGCTGAGTAATTACATAATATTTTATATTTATTGGAATTGCCTTTTTTCCACCTTGTTGTATAGGCTTCCAGTCAATTTTAACATCAACACTTAAGCTGTCTATATTGTTACCCCTATTTAACATATGGATTAGTATCTAATTAATTTTTATAAATTTTATTTTTATCTTATCGTAAATAATAATATTATTAATATACTTACATCTTGTTTTAGCGCAGTAATTACCCTATCATCAATCACTTGCTTAGTCTAGCATCTGAGCGCGGTTCAATTTTTCTTATACCAAGCTTATTTATTTTTTCTAAAATTAAATCATAACAATATTGAATATCGCCGTCTTTTTCTAAATGAACGCCTTCTAAGTTGACTTTATAGGTGCCTTTGGGAATATTAGCCTTATTCCAACCAGTATATTCTTCCCATTCCCAAAAAGTTGCCATATCGGCAATATATAAATCGCCAGTGATATTAAGATAAAAATATTTATCACTGAATATTACACGCCTATTATCATTACTGGGCATTTCATTTAAAAACAATCGAACGATATAGCCACCATCATCAATCCCCATGATAGGTAAGGCAATACCTTCATCAAGCACAAAATCACCTTTATCTGTGGTTGTAAATTCTTGAAGAATGTTTTTTCCATTCTCTATTTTCCCGCCAAAAAGAGTCAGTATTCCTGGATAATCAAAAATAATTATCCCATTAAAATCAACGTCAATATGTATTGTTTTAACCATATCTGGCTCCCAAATTTTTATTCAATTATTTATTGTGTTATCGATTCAATTTTTGTATTTAAACTTTTTATAGAAAAGAAAATACGTTTATATTTATTCATGTTCAAAAAGGGATAGCTATTTTCTTTTGAAGTTTTTCTTCAAAAACGATTATTAACGCCTGAAAAATGTTTTCCCAATTTCTAATATATGCTAATGAATCAACTTCTATAGAAAAATCATGTAGTAATTTATTCGGCATTCCAGTAGATTTACCTTGTTTATATGATAAAAGGATCGTTTCATCTTTCACTTCATAGTATAAATAAAAATCAGATCCTTGTTCACAAAACCATATTGTTTCTTTTTTAGTGTGTGATAATTTGGCCGCATTTATTGAGTTAATAATGTCATCTAAACAGATCAAAAAATCAGAAAACAGATCTAAAGTAACGTTTAACCCATTTTTAAATGTGATATGTATCAATCCATTAATATATTGAGATAACTCAACAAGAGCAAATTCAAAAGAGGATAGCTCCATTTCATCCTGATCTAAAAATTCATCCAATTCAGGAGGTTTCTCGTTAATAACTAAACTAATATTCATATCTTAATTTTCCTATAAATAAATTGGCTACAGCAACAGCTTTATTTTTTGTGATAACATGCTTAATGTTATGTGTTTAATTTAACTATGTGCTTAATAAAAATGCGCACATAAAAATATACGCAATGTTATTCAATGAATTCTAATCAAAAAGGTGCTGATGCTATATTTGAAAATATCAATATCTGAGCAATTTATTTTACCAAATTGAAAATCAAAATAGTTCTAAAGATTTGTGCCATAATAAATAATATCAATTTGCTACACTGATAAAACTGGGGCTAATTGTTGTGTTGATAATTGGGGAATATAGCGATGTAAATAGCTAGGAATCAATTTAGGTATTTTCTGCAATTGTTGTGTCGCTCTTGTTAATTTATCTTCTCGTTTCTCTGTCTCGGTTCCCCAATAATTTGGTAACCATAAATGATTATATTAAATATCAAATAAAAGCGCATGGATAGGAGCATGTAAGGCTTGTCGAATGTAGTTTTGCTTTTCAAGCGTATAATCATTCCAATAATAAAAACCAGGCGAAGTGGGCAATATTTCCATTAAAAATGCTTTTAATTCAGATGAAAAAGTAATTTGATAATATTCTTCTGCATGTTTAATTTCCGTGGCAGTCATGCCTTTATCAAATGATATATTTTGATTGATACGTATTATCTAATTGATACCACGCCTACTTTACCTTCTTGAGATAAACCGATAACGATGCCATTTCCTTCAAGCTGTATCACATCATATATGTTATTAACATGCCAGCCTTTTTGTCTAGATAATGCCAGCCAATCATTAAGTTTCCAGTTAGCTACTTCGCCAAAATCGACTACTTTTTTTCTAACACCATGCAAATCAATATCTATCGCTATCACAATGTTATTTTCTGAATAAATAGTAACATTACCATATATATGACAATATATTTTTGATTTTTTATTTAGTTTTGTGGTAGGCAACTCTGGCTCTCCCATTATTTCATAAATAACTGAATCAGGCGCACCAATATGAAGCCCATGAATTCGTAATTTATTAATGACATGAATCAATTGTATTTGAAATAATGGTTTCCACTCTTTATTCATCATCAACAGCCTAAATTGATATTGTATTTTTCCTATTACAAGCAATATCACTAGACAAATACCTTATCATGACCTAAAAAATTCATAAAAAAATTACACTGCATGTTTTAAGATTTAATGGGCGTTATGTTGATTTATAAAATCAATGACAGGTTGCCAAATGTCTTGTTCTGGCGCTTGATAATCCCATAAAGGTGTAACTAAATCATCTAATATTTTCAGTTTAGTATTAAAATTCTGCGAATAAATTTGGCGTTGTTCTTGTGAAATAGCTAATAGTCTTTCAGAGTAAATAGATTTGCGCTTTTGTCGTGGGTTTTCAATAAAATTAGCTAAACCCAATAATTCTTCTTGGTCTTTACATTCTGTATAGGAAATAGGATAGGTCTGTTCGACCTGTTTAATAGCTTCTGCAATTGCTGATAAATTGACAGCTTGCATTGCTGGTACAATATATTTTGCTATAGAAAAATTCCATAAAAGGTTACACCAACCATCACTTTGCCAGTGGCAAATAGTATTAATGACAACAAAGGCATAAAAAGCATTTCGTTCCAGTTTTATGTGTAGTTCTGATTCACAAGGTACGCATTCACAAATCTTATCAAAAAATTCTATTATCTCTTCAGGATCGGATAGTTTTTTATTTTGCGTTAATGTATTAATCGTTATCATTTTGTCTCTTCACTCTATTTTGCTTCAAATTTTATTTGAAAAGCAGTATTAAAATTATACTATTTTAAGCAATTGAAAGGTTTACTCCTACACAAAATAGATAGAGGCCACAGATCCTTGGTCTATTGAGAATATTTTAAACTATCTTTTATAAAAATAGTTGGTTAATATTGTTTATTACATTTGATTTTTTAAGTAATTCCATAATTAAATAGCGTCATAAATATTGGCATAATCAATGTTAATAAAAAGCCTTGAACAATTGCTGGAGGCACTATGGTTACCCCTGCTCCTTTTTGCAACATTGGTAATGTGAAATCCATTGAGGTGGCGCCACATAAACCAAGTGCGGTAAATTTATAGCGTTTTATTAAGGTTGGAATTAATATGATAGCAGATAGTTCACGCAAAATGTCGTTTAGAAAAGTAGTACTACCAATAATTGGTCCATGAGCTTCAGTCATTAAAATGCCCGATAACGAATACCAACCAAATCCTGATGACATTGCTAACCCAACATGTATTGGTTGGTCTAATATTAATGCAGCAATAATACCACCTAAAAATGCACTAATGACAACTATAATCGTTGTCACGATCCCCACTTTATTGAGCAAAATTTGTTTTAGTGAAATATTATTGCTACGTAGTTGAATTCCAATTAATAGCAATAAAAAAACGAGTACAACCTTGGTAATATCTTCGCTATATTGCCAAATAAAAAGTGGCAATAACCCCACAACAAAACCAAGAGCTAGCGCAATGCAAACACGTAATGACTCTAAGATCATTTTAAAGCGAGATTCATAAGTTTGAACTGTACTTGAAGCTTGCGAAGGAAAACACCGCTCAATCAATATCAAAAAGATAAAATTGCCACCAAATGTGCATAGAAAAATAATACCAGTATAAAATAGAATAATTTGTAAGTTAGCAGTAAGATTATCTAAGCGGGCAAGCTCGCTACCCATAATAAACAGAATAAAATAAACCATCCAGCTTAAGGTTTGGTTAATTTTGGTAATCCAATTCGGTTCATTTAATTTAATCAGATAGCCTATACATAAAGGCACTAGCGCAATAAGAATACCAAAATACATTTTATATTCCTTAACAGTTTATTTTTGTATTTATACTATAAAAAATGGGTTTATTGGATTTTAACATCGCTTGTGTGAATTTAATACAAGCGATTTATTTGTATTCGTTTTAGAAGTACTTAAGTGCATTAAAATAACAAATTTATTTTAATGATGTTAATTGTTCTTCTATTTTGGTTTGAAGTTGATCTAACAGCGTATAACGGTTACGGTATTCTGAACGTTTTTTACTGGCGATTTCTTCAATTGATTTTCGATGAATTTGGTTGGGTAGTAAAAATAAACCTTGAGCATTTTGTTTGCCATCAATAGTTAACCAAAATTCATCATAATCAGACAAAATACGTTCCTGACGACTATTATAGCGCCAATTGTTGTATATGTGAGTTTTGTTCCCTACAGCAATAATTTGTGTTAAGTGATAACAACGTGCAACAATTAATGCCGCTTCGACGACAACGCGCTTAGGAAATAACCCATAACATGCTTTAGTTGCTTTTTGTACACGCGTGCGTGCATCAGGGTAGCCAGTACCTTGTAATCCTGCAATGAAAAGAGTGGGCTTGTTTTGATATTCAATAATGGAAAATGTTAATGTTGCTAAATCAATTCCATCACTATCATAAAAATAAAGGCTAATTTCACCTTCCCTCGCAAATTTGTTACGAGCTTGAACCGCAATTTGGATATTGGTTTCATTTTTAACCGACATATCTGCCAGTATAAAAGGTGATTGTGGGTTGTAAAATGCTTTAGTCAAGCTATCAGGCTGTTTTGCTAAAAAATCATAATGATAGACTAAGGCATCATACCGCGCTTTTTGACTTAGGCAAGATGCTAAATAAGGTCGTTGTAATTTACACGGTAAATTTGTTTGACATGAAAAGTAATAGCCAAGTAGCGGGTACTGCCTTAATTTATCAAGCCATTTTAGCGTTATTGGGCTTAAAAACAAGGTTCTTAAAAAAAACTTATAACGATAGGTCGAGCTAAGCCATAATTCATTTAGCGGTAGTTTACCAGTATAAAGCCAGTTAAAGAGTTGCCATTTACTTTTTGGCTGAGACATATTCGTAATATTATTCATAAGTAGAGCTTTAAATCGAGTTAGTTATTTTATCAATTATTAGGAGGCCATTGATCAATACATATTGATTTTTCAAAAGCCATAAACAATCAAACGGTAAGAGTACAACACAACCTTAGTTGGTGCAACTATTCCTACATTAAGCAGGATTAAATTATATGAAAATAAAAAACGGTGAACTAGTCACCGTTTTTATAAGTGATAATTTAGTTTATCAAAAACTAATTATTGACCCTTAACTTCTTTTAAACCGTTAAATGGTGCTTTTGAACCTAAAGCTTCTTCAATACGGATTAATTGGTTGTATTTAGCAACACGATCAGAACGGCTCATTGAACCAGTTTTGATTTGACCAGCAGCTAAACCAACAGCTAAATCAGCAATTGTTGAATCTTCGGTTTCACCACTACGGTGAGAAATAACCGCAGTATAACCAGCATCTTTAGCCATCTTAACTGCCGCGATAGATTCAGTTAATGTACCGATTTGGTTAACTTTAACTAAGATTGAGTTAGCGATACCTTTTTCAATACCTTGTTTGAAGATTTTAGTGTTAGTAACAAATAGATCGTCACCAACTAATTGGATTTTGTGACCTAATGCTTTAGTTTGGTATGCCCAACCATCCCAATCGCTTTCGTCTAAACCATCTTCAATTGATACGATTGGATATTGTTCAGTTAAGCTTTCTAAGTAGTGAGTGAATTCTTGAGATGTGAACTCTTTATTTCCTTCACCTTTTAATACGTATTTACCAGTTTCTTTGTTGTAGAATTCAGAAGCTGCACAGTCCATCGCTAAAGTAATATCTTTACCTAATACGTAACCAGCTTTTTCTACTGCTTCTTTAATGCAAGCTAAAGCTTCAGCATTTGAACCTAAGTTAGGCGCAAAACCACCTTCGTCACCAACAGCAGTATTCATGCCTTTAGCGTGAAGCACTTTAGCTAAGTTGTGGAATACTTCAGAACCCATACGGATTGCTTCACGTACTGTTTTAGCACCAACTGGTTGAATCATGAATTCTTGAAGGTCGATATTGTTATCTGCGTGCTCACCGCCATTGATGATGTTCATCATAGGTAATGGCATTGAGTATTGACCTGGAGTGCCATTAAGATCCGCAATGTGTTGATAAAGTGGAACACCTTTAGCTGCTGCTGCTGCTTTAGCTGTTGCTAAAGATACAGCAAGAATTGAGTTAGCACCTAAGTTAGATTTAAAATCGGTGCCATCTAAGTCAAGCATGATTTGGTCGATTACTGCTTGATCTAACGCATCTTTACCAACAACGGCTTTAGCAATTGGACCATTTACGTTTTCAACTGCTTTTAATACGCCTTTTCCTAAGAAACGAGATTTGTCACCATCGCGAAGTTCTAGCGCTTCACGAGAACCTGTTGATGCACCTGATGGAACAATTGCCAGACCAACAAAACCGCCCTCCAAATGAACTTCAGCTTCAACAGTTGGGTTACCACGAGAGTCGATGACTTCACGACCATGTACTTTAACGATTTTTGCCATGTTATTTTCCTCTATATGACAGATATTGATATATATTAATTCAAAACTATTTTTGTTGCTGCTCTTGATATGCTTTGGCAGCTTTTATAAAACTACTAAACAGTGGGTGCCCATCTCGTGGTGTTGAAGTAAATTCAGGGTGGAACTGACAAGCAACAAACCATGGATGATCTGGAATTTCAATGATTTCAACCAACTTCCTATCTGTTGAAAGACCAGTGACTTTTAACCCTGCCTTAACCACTTCTGGTAATAAATTATTGTTCACTTCGTAACGATGGCGGTGGCGCTCAGTAATTGACTCTTTCTTATACATATCAAATACTAATGAATTTGGTTCTAAATGACAAATTTGTGAGCCTAATCGCATCGTACCACCTAAATCACTATCTTCACTGCGTTGAACAACGTTACCTGATTTATCGCTCCATTCCGTGATTAAAGCAATGATTGGGTTTGAACAATCTTTAACAAACTCAGTTGAGTTAGCATCTTTAATACCAGCAACATTACGTGCATACTCAATCATAGCCACTTGTAGGCCAAGGCAAATACCTAAATATGGAATTTTGTTTTCACGCGCATAGCGAGCAGCCATAATTTTGCCTTCGACACCGCGATAACCAAATCCTCCAGGGATTAAAATCGCATCTAACCCTTGAAGTAATTCTGCACCTCGAGATTCAAGATCTTCTGAGTCAATATAACGGATATGAACGGTTAAACGGTTTTTTAATCCCCCATGTTTTAAAGCTTCATTTAAAGATTTATAGGCATCTGGCAAAGCAATATATTTACCCACCATACCAATAGTGACTTCACCAACAGGGTTGGCTTCTTCATAAATGACTTGCTCCCACTCAGAAAGATCGGCTTCTTTACATTCAAGATTAAATCGTTTGCAAACAAAGGTATCCAAGTTTTGCGATTTTAATAATGCTGGAATTTTATAGATAGAATCCACATCTTTAAGCGAAATAACAGCGCGCTCAGGCACATTACAAAATAACGCTATTTTAGCGCGTTCGTGAGCAGGGATAATACGATCGGAACGACAAATTAATACATCGGGTTGAATACCAATTGACAATAATTCTTTTACTGAATGCTGTGTTGGTTTAGTTTTCACTTCACCTGCTGAAGCTAAATATGGCACTAACGTTAGGTGCATAAATAGGGTATGCTCACGACCAACATCAACCGCTAATTGACGGATCGCCTCTAAAAATGGCAGTGATTCAATGTCACCTACCGTACCGCCAATTTCGACAATCGCAACGTCAAATCCTTTTGCGCCATCAATCACTCGTGACTTAATTGCATTAGTGATATGTGGAATGACTTGCACCGTCGCACCTAAATAATCACCGCGACGCTCTTTACGTAACACATCAGAATAAATGCGTCCAGTCGTGAAGTTATTTTTTCGCGTCATTTTAGTGCGAATAAAGCGCTCATAATGCCCTAAATCAAGATCAGTTTCGGCACCGTCTTCAGTCACAAATACTTCACCATGCTGAATAGGACTCATTGTGCCTGGATCGACATTAATATAGGGATCAAGTTTGAGCATGGTGACTTTTAAATTGCGGGCTTCTAAAATTGCAGCTAATGATGCTGCGGCAATGCCTTTACCAAGTGAAGAAACGACACCGCCTGTAACAAAAATATAATTCGTGACCATTAATACCAGACCATTATTAATTTAATAGAATAATATCGCACTGATTTTAAACCTTAAAAACCAAAGCAATATACGATGAATCAGACGGGAAATTAGTATAACAGAATCTACTTTGTCTCACAATTGAATAATTAATTTTAACTGTTTCTTTAAGCGCGTTAGCAAAATTTATTTTTTAAAGGAACAACTTTTTATTAATACATTGAGAATTTATTATACCTATATTAATCGAGTTATTCTTTTTAGTGGCATTTTATACATTCATCAGCAATTTTTAACCATTTTAATGTTCGCAAAAACCCTTTGTTTGAATAACACAGTCTATTAAGGAATTTATCTTATTGAAAAAAAATAAAATTTTTAAACATTTTTATTCAATTCATGTTTTATTCACTTGAAATTTTTAGACAATAATTCAATTGCTAAATTATTAGCATCTACATTCGACATTAAACTATTTGCTTTTGTGCTGTATAGAAAAATGCCAATTAACTTATTTTTTGCCTAAATGCCCTAAATTTATTAACAACATACTGAATTATATTACTTATAATTATTTACCAATTTTAATCCTCAAATAATTCAGTATTTGTTTTTTTATATCACTTTATAGTTTATAACTTGCAGTCAGCAAGAAAGCTCTCGGAGTGCCTGGCATACTACTTGAGCGCCAATATGCTTTACCTAACAAATTAGTCAATGCCAACGTTACCTCAAAGGATGGCAATTGATAACCAACCGCAGCATTCCATACACTATAACCAGCACGTTTAAATTGATTTTTATCATCGTTATACATAGCTCCTTTATAATTGACTTCCAATTCTGTAAACCAATTATCGTAAGGTAAATAACGAATGCTTAAATAACCACTATTTTTAGCAGTATTAGGCAAATATTTTCCTTGATTGGCTGGTGTTTTTTTATCTTTGTGAACTTTGGCTTGTTGATAACCAATACCACTATTTATATACCATTTTGATGCCAACTGACCAATAACGCTTAACTCAATACCTCGGCTACGATCACTACCTTTAACCGCCCAATTATAAGGATCGTTAATAGCATCAGGTTGATAACGGACGTTGTATAATTCAAGATCATAAAGGGCAATTTGAGAAGAAAGCTTATCATCTAACCAATCACTTTTGACACCAACTTCATACTGGCGTGAATATTGGGGTTTATCATCATAAACTGTTTTTGAGTCAGTAGATATAGTAATAAGCCCACGCCCGCCATAAGGTGCAAAATTTTTACTATAAGAAGCATAAAAACTCTGTGATTCTATAGGTTGCCAAATTAAACCAACTCGAGGACTTAACGTGTGTCCATCATATGAACGATTTTGGTGTTTTAATTTATCGTCTGATGCAAATTTATAATCGTCATAACGTAATCCAGCGAGTAACTTCCACTGTGTTGTAAAACTAATTAAATCTTGCCAATAAAAGCCTGTCGATGTTGCTTTATGGTTAGTTTTGGTATTTAATTTATTGTAATGAGGCTTTTGGGAATGCCAATGAGGATGAAAAGGATCAACGGCCTCAGGATAAGCGCTTGTTAAGGCTAATCTTGGCTGACGTTTTTCAATGTTATATTCCACACCAATAAGCATATCATGAACAATACTGACCGTATTAAATTTTCCCATTAAATCAACAGTATTGCTATAGGTTTTATTGGCTGTCTCTTGCCAAGCGCGACGAAATTGCAACTTCCCCGGATGGACACAAGCTTTGCCGTTATTCAATTTTCCATTTAAATGGCAATAACTACCTGCATAAATGTGATCGAAGTTTTGAGCTGCTTGGCGGTATAAATTCGTTAATTTAATTGACCAATCATGATTAAATGCAAATCCCATAACAGAGCGTAATGAACTAAAATTATCTTTCACATAATCATTTGGATGAGCATAAGACGTTTTAGTTGATACGCCTTTGGGTAAATCATAATAAGCTGGCGCCCGATCAGGTTTACGCCACAAATGATCATGCGTGTATTGAACTAACCAATTAAATCCCTCTAAATTATCATAAAGTAGACTTGGCGACACCATTGTATCTCTTTGCTTAATCCCTTTACGAAAACTTTTATCTGATTGATGATCAATGGTCATTCGCATCGCCAGTTTATCATGCAAAATATGATTAATATCAATCATACCGCCATATTTATCCCATGAACCTCCACGTAAGCTTAAGGTTGCTGGTGAATCAAAATTAGCTTGTTTACTAATCATATTAATTATTCCACCACCCGAACCACGTCCATAAAGCACAGATGCAGGACCTTTCAATACTTCTATTCGTTCTATATTTGCAGTACTTTGCCTAACCTGCCCACTAGCACGAACGCCATCACGATAAATATCACCAGAGCTTGCCGAAAAACCGCGAATTTTTACCCCCTCATCACGCATATCATATGTTGTATCAACCCCTGGTAATTTATTTACTATTACATTTAAATCATTTTGCCCATAAATTTTCTGTTGCTCAAGATTCACTGAATTGATCGTTTGCGGAACATCTTTGATATCAAAAGGCATTTTTGTCGCTGTTGATGATTTTTTTATCCGCTGATCATTATTATCTTTAACATTAGCGATAACTTTCATGGTCTCGATATTAGTATCATATTTAATATTTTCCTGAGCACAAACAATAACCGATGCTGTACTCAATAAGCCGAATATGGTTAATTGATTAACGAATTTCATTATTTTTCCTATCTTTTATTGTTTTATCAAATCTAAAAATCAATCGTAATGATAACTATTATCATTTGCATTATCAACTTATTTTATGAATTTTGAGCAATTTGCAGGAAAACGCTTACATTGTTTATAGTGATTGGAAAAATTATGGCGAAGAATAGACATAAATTATTATCGAAAAAAATAAGTAAAAGTCATCTCAATAATATAAATAAAAATCAGAGGAAAACATTATGGCCAAAAAAGTCAGTACAGTGTTCAGATAACAGACGGTTGACAATGCTTTATCAATACCTGTCTTTGGTTAGCCGAAATCCTTAACCATTTAACTATTGCTAAATTATGCTTGATAAAGGGATGAGGAAAATCAGGTGCAGGTAAACCGATAACAGTAAAAATTATCGCCTTGAATATATTTAAATCTATTATAATCAAGTTTATCGACACTCAGTTGATGGCTCAATATCGCCAAAATAAAATGAAAAGCAGCATTACCTAAATAATATATTTATAACGTCGAGTATTATCTAATATTTTGCCGAGAAGTAAAATTACGAATATTATTTAATATATCAATGAAATAAGCCTTTTCTGGCTTATCGATTCTAGATGAATAGCACCTATTCTTTTTATATGAATGATTTCAAATTTTCTTTTGCTTAAATTAAGGCACACAACGCGCCTTAATTAAATATATTAACTAAAAATACAGTTATTTGATTGTTCTTTCACTACGCGATAAACCAATGATCCCAGATCGAACCATTTCAACAATATTACATGTTTCGCGAATTGAAGCTAAAAATGAGTCTAGCTTTTCACTGGTGCCCGATAATTGCACAATATAATGCGTTGCGGTGACATCCACGATCGATCCCCTAAAAATATCGGCACAACGTTTTACTTCGTCACGCGCATCAGCACCTTTTGCGGCAACTTTGACTAGCATGATTTCTCGCTCGACATGTGGTCCTTCGGTTAAATCATGCACGCGATAAACATTAACCAATTTATGCAACTGTTTTTGGATCTGTTCAAGCACATGCTCATCGCCTGTGGTTTGGATTGTCATACGATGCATAGTTGGGTCTTCAGTTTGTGCGGTGGTTATTGTTTCAATATTAAAACCCCGCTGTGAAAACAAGCCAATTATTCTTGATAATGCGCCGGGTTCGTTTTCAGTTAAAATTGATAATATATAACGCATTAGGTTCTCTCCGTTTTACTAAGCCACATTTCGTTCATTGCGCCACCTCGCACTTGCATTGGGTAAACATGTTCAGTAGCATCAGTCATGACATCAACAAAAACCAAACGATTTTTAATGGCTAATGCTTGTTTTAGTTTTGGTTCAAGTTCTTCACGCTTGGTTATAACCATTCCAACATGGCCATAAGCTTCTGCAATTTTGGCAAAATCAGGTAAAGATTCCATATAAGAACTGGAGTGCCGACCAGCATAAATCATATCTTGCCACTGCTTAACCATGCCTAAAAAACGGTTGTTTAAATTTAACACCAGTACGGGCAAACCATATTGCAATGCGGTTGATAGCTCTTGAATATTCATCTGAATACTACCATCACCTGTTATGCACACAACGGTTTTTTTAGGAAATGCTAACTTAACACCAAGCGCTGCTGGCAAACCAAATCCCATCGTGCCAAGTCCACCTGAGGTAATAAAATGGCGTGGTTTATCAAACGGGTAATAAAGTGCCGTGAACATTTGATGTTGCCCTACATCGGTTGCCACAAAGGCATCCCCTTTGGTCAATTTATATAATACTTCAATTGCTTCTTGTGGTTTGATGCTTTGCCCTTCATGACTATAAGCTAGACAGTGACGAGCGCGCCAGTGTTCGATCTGCTTCCACCAATCAATCAAAGCATCAAGATCACGTGCAGTATTTAATTCATCTAACATTGACAACATCGTTTCAAGAACAACTTTTGCATCGCCCACCACAGGGATCGAAGCCAAAATAGTTTTAGAAATAGAAGTAGGATCAATATCAATATGAATAATCTTGGCTTTTGGGCAATATTTTTCAACATTGTTGGTAGTTCGATCATCAAAACGAGCACCAATTGCAAAAATCACATCAGCGTTATGCATAGCCATATTGGCTTCATAGACGCCATGCATACCAATCATGCCAAGATAATGTTTATCGGTACAAGGAAAAGCGCTAATCCCCATTAATGTTGAAGTAACAGGTAAATTGAGTTTTTCAGCCAGCGTTTTAATTTCCTGACTTGCATCAGAGGCAATTGCGCCTCCACCAATAAACAACACTGGTTTTTTTGCAGTTAATAGCGTCGTTAATGCTTTTTTAATCTGCTTTTTATGTCCTTGAATAGTTGGATTATAAGATCGCATTAAGACAGATTTTGGGTAGTGATAATGATATTTATTAGCTGGATTAACAATATCTTTTGGCAAATCAATCACCACTGGACCTGGTCGTCCAGTCGAAGCGATATAAAACGCTTTTTTGATAGTTTCTGGAATATCTTTACTGTCTTGAATTAAAAAACTATGTTTAACAATGGGGCGTGAAATGCCGATCATATCACATTCTTGGAATGCATCATTACCAATTAGATTACTGGCGACTTGGCCAGACAATATAACTAATGGCACAGAGTCCATATAAGCGGTTGCAATACCAGTAATTGTATTGGTTGCTCCAGGGCCTGATGTAACTAATACAACGCCGACATCGCCTGTTGCTCTAGCATAACCGTCAGCCATATGTACCGCTGCTTGTTCATGACGAACTAAAATATGTTCAATGCCGCCTAACGTGTGAATTGCATCATAAATATCAAGAACACTACCACCGGGATAACCAAAAATCTGCTTTACGCCTTGGTCAATCAAAGATTGAATAACCATTTCTGCACCTGACAGTTTTGCCATGGTTGTTGCCTCCAATGTAACTGATTTGTCATTTTCTGAATCATTTTGCATCAACTTGTAAACAAAATCAATAAAGTCAATTAACTAAGTACATTACAGGCAAAATTAGGTGCTAACAAAATTAATTTTTGCAATATCATGAATAATATTCATAAGCTATCCCTATTTATTTAAATATTGCTAGTTGATTTGATTGTTAATTTTTTATTTTTTATATACACTCAAAGCCTAAGTTTTTCTAGTCATCATGTTACTAGGATTCTTCATTACCTAAAGGTACTAATATGAGCAATATTTTTTCTAAACCAACTTCCCTTGCTGATTGGCAATTAGTTAAAGTTTCAGGCCAAGATAACCGAGTTTTTCTGCAAGGGCAAATAACTAACGACATTAATCGACTTTCTGAACAGGCAACACTCTATGCTGCTCATTGTGATAATAAAGGCAGAATGTGGAGTACTTTACTGTTATTTCAGCGAGGCGATGATATCTACTATATTGTGCGTAAAAGCGTTGTAAAAAAACAAATTGCTGAGCTAGCAAAATATGCTGTTTTTTCTAAAGTAACTATTGAGCCAGTCCAAGATTTGAATATAATTGGGTTGGTCGGTAATGCGATTCCGTCAACAATTGCAACCAAATTAAGTAATATCAGCTGTTTTACTGAAAATAACATTACCTATATCAAACTTCCTTTACCACAAATGCGCGTTATAATGGTAACACCAGAGCCTATTCAAGATGATTTACTACCATGCGATGAGTGGTTAAAACTTGATTTACAAGCAGGCTATCCTATTATTGATGATAACAATATGGCAACGTTATTACCGCAAGCCTGTAATTTACAATCTTGTGATGCAATCAGTTTTGAAAAAGGCTGTTATTGTGGTCAAGAAATGGTAGCAAGAGCACAATTTCGCGGTGCTAACACTCGTGGTATGTATGTAATAAAAGGTACCAGTGATGTTCTTCCTGAAATTGGTAGCACGCTTGAATACAAGCTTGCTGGTGGCTGGCGAGAAGGAGGAATTGTATTAGCCGCTGCAAAATTAGACGAAAAAGACGGCGTTTGTGTCCAAGTAGTACTTAATAATGGGATTGATTTAAATACCCCATTTAGAGTTTATGGAAATGATAACAGCCGAATGACATTTTAGTTATTTTTAGCGATAAACTGGAATAACATAATGCTTATTCCAGTTATCTTTATGCCTATCTTTTAAAATTAGCTTGCAAGTTCTTGATTAACTATTGCTATAAAGTAACTTACACCCGTTGTTAACACTTCATCATTAAAATTAAATGCTGGATTATGCAAATTAGCGCCATTACCTGCACCTAACCAAACATAAGCGCCTGGAATTTTTTGCAACATAAAGGCAAAATCTTCAGCCCCCATAGACGGATTGTGATCGATGATCAAGTGATCTTCACCGACGATTTTTTTAGCGGCTGTCATTGCAATTTTGGCTTGTTTAGCATGATTGATTGTCGCAGGATAACGTCGCTGATAATCGACTTCGGCTTTGGCTTCAAATGTTGCGGCAATACCTGTTGCTATTTGTTTAATGCGACTTTCAGCCATATCTTGCACTTGAGCACTAAATGCCCTAACCGTTCCACGAATCACTGCGTGCTGAGGTAATACATTCCAAGTATCCCCGCTGTGAATTTGCGTCACGCTAACGACTAATGAGCTAAGTGGATCAGCATTACGGCTAACAATACTCTGTAAACCATTCACAATCTGAGTAGCCGTTAAAATAGTATCTTTACCTAAATGAGGAGCTGCTGCATGCGCGCCAATACCCGTTATTTTAATTTCAAATACATCATATGATGCCATCATTGGACCGTGGTTAATGTAAAAGTGATTTAAATGCATATTAGGTTGATTATGAATACCATATACAGCTTCAATAGGAAACCTATCAAATAAACCATTTTCAACCATAACACGAGCGCCCCCCTCATTTTCTTCAGCGGGTTGAAAAATAACAACAACTGTGCCAGAAAAATCACGATGCTCACTAAGATATTTGGCTGTACCTAGTAATATTGCCGTATGCCCATCATGACCACAGCCATGCATTTTGCCTGAGATAGTGGAGCAATAATCGATATTATTTTCTTCAATAATATCTAATGCATCAATATCAGCTCGCAGAGCAATCCATCGCCCTTCTTTATTGCCTTTAATAACACCAACTACGCCAGTTGGCGCAAAATCCGTATATAATTGAGTAATACCAAATGATTGCAGTTTTTCGATAATAAATTGCGTAGTTTTGACTTCTTCAAAAGCCGTTTCGGGGTGAGCGTGAATATGATGACGCCATGCTATCATTTCACTTTTTAGATCATTAATACTATTTGATATCATGAGTGATTCCTTAATGGGTAACTAACTTACAGCATAACACGCTGCTTTTATCAACACTATAACGTGATTCCCACTTTTATAAAAATAACTATTTTTACTATGAATATCAATTTTGGTTATATGTTGCATATTTTGAACAAAATAATAACTTTATGCACTTTTAACACAATATTGATTAACAAAAATTGACTGAAACGTAAGGTTTCCTGAAACTTTTTAACAACAATTTCAAGTAACAATCATATGCTGGAATTACTCGTGTTATTTACAGTAATTCAAGAAACGGCTGTAATGAATAGGCATCACACATCTTCTCAGACAAGGAATATAGTCTTTATATCCATAAAGTAAAATCACCGTCACCAATTGGGCTAACTGTTTTATGTTGTTCGTCCATTTATAACGCTGAAAGATCTCATAGAAATTAAATAGCCTGACGTAATTGCATATCAAACACGAAAGCAGGCTGCGTAATTTTCTACATGAGTAGTGTGCTCGCTATGGGATATTTACACAACTATTTACATTTTAGGCTCTATTTTTTGTAAAAAATATTCAGGATTCTATACCGTTTGGTGATTAATTGAGACTCCACTATATTTATTTGTTGAATAACGTATGATGACTATTGTATCAATCAAACATTCACGAAAACTGCCAGCTCTCAAATGAATGGGTAAGCTGAAAGCGTAATATGTGCTTTAAATGGCGATATAGCATAATCAGCACATAGTTAGCGATTCAAAAGACAAAAAGGTTAAGCGATTTTCGACAAAGCGCCTTATAAGTTTTTAGTAGGTTATTGTAATCATAAAATGTAAACCAGCCGATGTTTCCCTACAAATAATAATAGTTCACATAACCCGATATTAATAAAAAAGGACCAAATGGAATAATCTTTGTAAGATTTTGATTGAATGCATATCGCAAAAAAAGATAATACACAACCCCCAATGATGAAGCAAAAAATAACAGCAGGGGTAATAATGTATAAGGTAACCAAGCTCCCAATGCGGCAAGTAGTTTGATATCCCCACCACCTAATCCCTCTTTTTTAGAGATTAAATAAAATAATGTAGCAGGTATTTTTAATAATAAATATCCCCAAAAAATGCCCAGTAAAGCATCGGCTAACTCAAGGTTTGTGATGTTAAAATAGGCAAGCATAACACCTACCCACATCAACGGTTGTGTAAACATATCAGGTAATAAATAATATTTAAAATCAATCAACGCCAGCAGTAAAAAATAGCAGCCAAGAAACATTAAGATGTAACTTTGAAAATGCATACCTTTATCGACATAGATTATAGTAAATAAACCAGCGACAAATAATTCGACACTAACATAGCGTAACGAAATCTTGGCATTGCAATTATAACAACGACTTCTTAAGATAAACCAAGAAACAATTGGCAACAATTGCCAAAACTCGAGTTTATTATGACAATGTGGACAAGCGGATCGCTGAACGCTAATACAACATAAATACTGAAATGTAGACATTGATGGCAAATAACGACAATAAGCAACATAAACAAAACTACCCATGCAAAGCCCCAAACAGATGATCATAAACATTAGCATTAGTGAATCACCTCGCCCATTTGAAAAATAGGCAAATACATCGCCACAATTAAACTGCCAATAATCAAGGCTAACACTAGCATTAATAATGGTTCAAAAGCTTGCGATAAGTTATCAGTTAAGGTCTGATTTTGCTCTTGATAATAGGTTGCTAGCTTATCAAGCATTAAATCCAATGTGCCTGACTCTTCACCTACGTGAATTAATTGTGAGCATAAATTAGGAAAATATAATTGCTGGTGTAAAACACGACTAAATGAATAACCTTGTTCAATACCCGCAATGATCTGTAAAATACTATTACGATAAAGGCTGTAATAAGTGATATTCGTTGTTGCAGCTAAACCTGTTAATAATGGTATACCTGCTTTTTGGGTGATAGCAATGGTTTGAAAAATCTGGGTTAAACAACTAGTTTGAACCACCTTACCAACAATAGGGCATTTTATTATCATCGCTTCAATTTGAAGTCGATAACGCATTTTAAAATAGCGTTGATAACAAAAATAACTGATCATAATTCCTATACACCACACTAACCAACTTTGTTGCAAATTGTTGGAAAAATCAATAATACATTGAGTAAAAGCAGGTAATTCAGCATCGAAATCTTGATAAATATCTGAAAATTTTGGCAACACAAATAACAACATCACTAAACTGACGATCATCGCAACAGATAATAAAAACAAAGGGTAGCGCACTGCTTTTTTAAAACTTTTTTGTAATTTGATTGATTTTTCAAGCAATAATGCTAGCTGTTCAAAACTCTCATCAAGTTGTCCTGTTAACTCGCCAACTGCAATAATTTCACAATATAAAGGAGAAAACACCGAATGATGTTGGTGTAGTGCATGGGACAATGCTTCACCTTTAGCGATTTGTTGCTTGATATCAGATAACAAATATTGCCAATGCGGTTTAGGTTGTTCTTGGACTAGCAAATGTAATGTATCAATAATAGATAATCCCGCTTTTAACATAGTAGCTAATTGTTTGGTAATTATTAGCAAATCAGCACAGTTAAAACTGCGTGCGGTAATAATTGCGCCTGCTTTAATTTTAATGGCAATTTTACCTTGCAACAATAACTGCCGTTTAACAGCTTGTGACGATTTAGCGATGATTTTGTGCTGGTTAAAATCTAAATCATACCAATAATAAAGCCTTTTCATTATGTATCACCTAATACACGGTTTAATTCAGCTAGTGTTGTCATGCCCTGTTTAACTAATTTTTGCCCAGCCGTTTTTAACGAAGTCATATTCGCCGGCAAAACAACTTGATTAGCTAATATTTGCTTTTGCATGTCAGGCGTAATGACTAAAAGTTCGTATAATCCAACCCGTCCTTTATATCCACCAATACACCTTAGACAGCCCGAAGCTACATAATGTGGCACTTGTTCGTTGTCTAACTTAATTAGTTCTCTTGCCACCACCTTGCAGTGAGGACACAATTTCCGTACTAGCCGCTGGGCGATGACTAATTTTAAACTTGATGAAAGTAGATAATTTTCAATACCCATTTGATTTAAGCGAGTTATTGCCTCGACACTTGAATTAGTATGCAAAGTTGATAGAACTAAATGCCCTGTCTGCGCAGCTTGAATAGCAATTTCGGCAGTTTCACGATCGCGAATTTCACCTATCATCATCACATCAGGATCTTGTCGCAATAAGGCTCGTAATACGATACCAAATGTCAATCCAGCTTTGGGATTAATTGCCGTTTGATTAATACCTTCAAGAGGAATTTCTATAGGGTCTTCAACACTACAAAGGTTACGCTCAATTTTATTTAATTGCTTTAGTGCACTATATAACGTGACCGTTTTTCCGCTTCCAGTTGGTCCAGTCACCAATATCAATCCTTGTGGATAGTCTAAAATTTGTTTGAATAGAAAAAGATCTTCATCTGTTAATCCCAAATCATTAATGGTTAGTTCAGATTCATGATTATCCATAACTCTTAAAACTATTTTTTCACCATTCATTACCGGTAAGGTGGCAATACGCATAGTATAACGACCAATGTTCAATTGACCATCTTGCGGTAATCTGTGCTCGGCAATATTTAGCTTAGACATAATTTTTAATCTTGCGGTTATTTGTTTAGCCAACGCAAGAGGTGGTGACAACATATCATGTAAAACCCCATCAATACGCATGCGAATACGATAACTATGCTGGTAAGGCTCAAAATGAATATCCGAAGCTCGCTTATCTAATGCTTCAAGCAATAATTTGTCAATACTTTCAATGAGCTGATCTTCTTGCATAAAAGCGCTTCCTTATCCATAAAAGATTAAAGAGTTAACATCAAAATTTGAAAATATCTTCACAAGCACTGGTTAAACTAGCATCGGCTGGCGATGTCGTACAAACTCGGTGCCAATCTAAATTACCGTGGGTAGCACTTACTGTTGGTGTTAATGTGGCCGTTAATCCAGTTAAAGCACTGGTTCCAACTAAGGTAATAACGCCGTTATTGACCGTAATTGATGTGACATAATTAGACGTTCGGCTTGCCGGTATACCATTATTACCACTACTACAGTTGGTTAAACTGCCTTGTTCTACTGCGCAGATTTCGACGGCTGTTTTATATGATGTCATGATTTGCAACATATCTGTCAACGCGGCTTTTTTTACATATCCTTGATAAGCAGGCACACCAATAGCCGTTAAAATAGCAATCACAATAATAGCAATCATCAGTTCAAATAAAGTAAAACCCGCTTGTTTAGACATAAATACCTCAAAATATCAATGAATGATTCAATAGAAAGAGTCTTTATAGCAAAACAAAAAAGTGGAATAATAACGAAGTGTTAAGCGTGGAAAATAAAATCCATAACACAATGAGTTATTACTTTAAATGTGCAAGCTATGAGAAGCTGATCGCAAAAATATTTAGGCATCGGATCAGATAAGTTGGAGTCAATATGTCCTTAAAAATTGTTAATGGTTGGTTACAGGGTGTTAAGCAAGTTATTTCACCTTTTTATGATGAACGACCAATCAATAAGCCGATATCGCTACTTGTTATCCATAATATTAGCTTACCGCCCAATGAATATGGCGGACCTTATGTTGAACAGCTATTTACAGGGCAACTTAATCCTGAGGAGCACCCGTACTTTGCTTCGATTTATCAACTTAAAGTGTCAAGTCATCTATTTATTCGGCGTGATGGTGAAATTATTCAATTTGTTCCATTCAATAAACGCGCTTGGCATGCAGGAAAATCAGTATTTGAAGGCCAAGAAAATTGTAATGATTTTTCAATTGGTATTGAAATGGAAGGATGCGATACCGATAGCTTTACTAGCATACAATATCAACAGCTCGCAAAAATCACTTTATTACTTCAACAACACTATGCTATTGAAAATATTGCTGGGCATAGCGATATTGCCCCTGATCGTAAAACAGATCCAGGGCCTTGTTTCGATTGGCAATATTATCAAAGTTTGCTAATGCAACAATCACAAGAGTATATGCTACTGAATCAACTTCAAAAAATAACTAAAGAATTACAAAAAATCAATTTATGGCAAACAATGCCACCAAACCCAGATGCCTTTTTAAGTCAAGAACCCTTTGCTCTAGACACAATGCAACCACACGAATGGTTACAATGGGTTTTTATTCCACGCATGCAAGCACTAATTGATGCCAAAGCTAATTTACCTCAATTTGCCTTACATCCTTATTTTGAAGAAGCGCTAAAAGAGCAAAAACAAAATGTTAATCATCTACTTTCTCTAATTAAGCAACTTGATGAATTATATTGATTTAATCATAAAAAGTTACCGCATTAATATGCGGTAATGGTTAAAGTGAACGTATTTAAATAAAATACTTTTACAGAGTTAATTATATTTAACGCTGTTTTTAAAACGCTAATTCCCACCGCTAGTCATTCGGCGATACTCATTCACTGCCTGCTGGTGATTGCTGTAAGTACTTGAAAACGTATGCCCACCTGTTCCATTAGCAACAAAAAACAGATAATTAGTTTTAGCTGGGTGTGCCGCAGCTTCAAGCGAGGCAAGACTTGGCATGGCGATTGGCGTTGGCGGTAATCCTTCAATAACATAAGTATTATAAGGATTTTCAGTATCAGTCAAATCGACACGTCTAATAGTTCCTTTATAGTTATCACCTAAACCATAAATAATTGTTGGATCAGTTTGTAACTTCATTTTGGCATTTAAGCGATTAACAAATACTGAAGCCACATTAGCTCGCTCAGAACTGACGCCTGTTTCTTTTTCAATTATTGATGCAATAATCAATAATTCATAAGGTGTTTGATACGGTAAATTGCTATCACGATTATCCCAAATTTTTTGTAGATTACTTTTCATCGTCATATGCGCACGTTTGAGAATATTGATATCTAACGTGTCTGCCGTATAACGGTAAGTATCGGGCGATAACCAACCCTCAATAGATCCGTCAATGCCTAACAACTTCGCGATTTCTTCATCGGTTTTACCTACTAAAGTTTGCTGAATATAGGGTGTATTTTGAATTACTTTCAACCAGTCTTTAGCGCGTTTACCTTCAATGAATTGAATTGAAAAATTACTTTCTTTGCCAGACACTAACAATCTCAAAAACTCCTCAACAGTCATATGTGGATGTAATTGATAAGAGCCTGCTTTAATTGATTTTAATGACGGATTTAGCTTACACAAATAAGGTAACAAATAAGCTTGTTGCATTAACTTGCTTTCTTTTACTTGGGCAACTAATTGATGCATAGATGTGCCTTTCTTCAAAATAAACATCTGATTTTCATCATTTACTTGCATTTGCTGTTGAGAAAACTGGTGTAAAAAATAATAGCCAATAGTAATTGAGCCTCCCACAATTAATACTAGGGGGAGTAGAGTGTATAAAAATATTTTTTTAATCATAACTTATTTATCTACTATAATGAATTTTTGCGCGTGAAGTTAAGCGTGTTATTAACTCGTAAGCACTTATACCTGTATGCTCAGCGATTTCCTCGACAGGGAGTTCAGGTCCCCAAAATATGACTTCGTCACCAGGTTTTTCACTGCTATTTATTCCCAAATCAACCACAATCATATCCATTGAGACTCGGCCAACAATGGGGACTTTCCGTCCATTAATCAAAACTGGGGTATTTTGTGGAATACTTCGAGGATAACCGTCGCCATAACCCATCGCAACGACGCCAAGAAAGGTATCTTGCTGACTACGCCAAATTTGCCCATAACCAACAGATTCCCCTTTTTTGTGTTTTCGTACTGCAATTAATTCAGATTTAAATGTCATGGCTGGTTTAAGCCCCGCAACTGGCGCCTCAAAGGGCGAGACGCCATATAAAGCAATTCCAGGGCGAACCACCTCATAATGTGCTTTTGACCAAGCCAATGTACCACCTGATGCAGCAAGCGAACGCTTTCCAATCAGTGATTTGTCATCAATTGAAGCAATAAACTGATCAAATAGCGCTATTTGCTTTAACGTTTGTTCAGAAGTGAGATCATCGGCCGAACTAAAATGACTCATAATATTAATTGGCTTGCAAACCACTGAACAACGAGCTAAACGATAAAATTCAGCTTTAGCCTCGTCAATACAAAATCCTAACCGATGCATTCCTGTATCAAGTTTAAACCACGGAATAATTTGCTCACTCAAAGGAGAGCAACACAGCGCATCGATTTGCCATTTACTGTGGATAACAGGTTGAATATTAAAATCAATCAAATCATCAATGCTTTCGTGAGGGAAAAAACCTTCCAAAGCCACGATAGGCGCATTAATGCCATTATTGCGCAACGCGATTGCTTCGGAAATTCTCGATACCCCTAAATAATCGACTTTATCACATAACAACTGTGCAATTTCTTTTATTCCGTGTGAATAAGCATTGGCTTTAATGATGGCAACTAGCTGGCTATTAGGCGCTATACTTTTAAGATATTCAACATTATGAATAACTGATTGACGGTTAACTTCAACAACTGCAATAGACATGTACTTACCTGAATTTTGATTGAATGACTATTTTAAATTCTGTTTGTAATAATAACAAATTTTTATTTTTATACATATCTATTAATAGGTTAAGCCTTTTTTGATTTAAAAAGCTTTTTATTTACATATCAAATGATAATAATTATTATTTAGATTATCATTTGAATAACTTTTTGCTGGTATAGGATAAAATAAACAATGAAATTAGCTACTTCAAAAATTTATATTAAGCCAACATTATATATTACACTACTAAGCCTTTACCTAAGCACAAATACTTTTGCGGCAGAAAACCGAACTTCCCCACAAGACACAATTATAGTGACCGCAGATCGTAATGAAAAAACCATATGGGATAGTTCGGTATCAGTTAACGTAATTAATCGTGATGATATCGAAAAACAAAATGGTGATTCTGTTGTCGAAGCGTTACGTGATATTCCAGGTGTTGAAATTACTGATAATTCACTAGCTGGACGTAAGCAAATTACGATCAGAGGCGAAGCTCCAGCGCGAATTTTAATGTTAATTGATGGGCAAGAAGTAACATATCACCGCTCAGGACATGGTTCTGGTGCTGGTGTATTAATTGATATGGAATCCGTTGAACGAATAGAAGTGATTAAAGGTCCGCATTCCGTTCTTTATGGCTCACAGGCTATTGGTGGTGTCGTTAACTTTATTACACGTAAAGGGAGCAAAAACAACGCTCCGCTTAATGGCGATGTTAAACTTGTTTATAACCAATCCACCGATGGCTTTACCGAAATGGGTACCGTTAATGGCACCATCGATAGTATTTTTGATTATAGAATTAGCGGTTCTAACGCTAAAAATAACGATCGTAAAGCCTATCAAGGTAAATTGCACAATACTGATTTCGATAATGAGAGCTTAAGTTCATGGTTTGGGCTTAATATCGACAAACATAAATTTGGACTTTCACTTGAAAGTTACCAGCTTGATACTAAAACCTATTTTGCTAAAGATGATAATTCACCTTCAATTAAGGATTTTTCTGTTAAATTACCTAAATTACAACGTGAAAAAATGGGGCTATTTTATGACTATGATCTTGATAACTCATTCCTCAAAAAAATCCATTACGATGCTTATGTACAAAAATTAAATCGACAATTTATAAATCATGTTGTCGTGTCACCACGCCCGATAATGAATGTCACCACCCATACCGCCACAAATGATGGACAAAAAACGTATGGCATGACATTCCAATCTGATTTTGTTCTACATAAAGATATGAGATTGATTATGGGCTCACAATATCAACAAGACAATGTTGATCAACATTCACATAATACGGTTGTATCAAAAATGCCGTTGCCAAGAGCCAGTTATAGTCAGCACAAATATTTAGCCAATAAATGGCAACAATCAAGCTTTTCGCTATTTGCTCAAAACGACTGGGCTATCACTGATGATATATCATGGAATATAGGGGCTCGCCAATATTGGGTAACATCAAAACTTAAACGTGGTTCAAGCTCAATTAATAAAATACCAACAATCGGGCAACCATTAGTAACACACAAAATTGATAGTAAAAAGAAAGACAGTGATAATAACTTTGTTGTGTCTTCTGGGTTAACTTATTCTGGCATTAAAAATGCGCAATTAAGAGCCTCTTTTGCACAAGGCTATGTTTACCCGACGCTTTCTCATCTTTATGCTGTAACTTCAGCAGCAAGCCAAACACTTTATGGAAACTCAAAATTAAAAGCTGAAAAGTCAAATAATTACGAAATTGGATTACGTTATAATAATAGTAAATGGTTAGTTGATATGGCCATTTACTATTCAGCAGCTAAAAACTATATTACAGAAATGAGCTGCAATGGTACTGCAATTTGCGACGGCGCATCAGGGGCTAATTTTAATTATTACAATAATGCCAACAAAGCCAAAACCCATGGTTTAGAATTGAGTATTGAATACCTTGATTTTGCATTTATCCCTTATATTAAAGGCAATTATCTGCGTCGTCAGATTAAAACTGACCGATATACTACATATGATTCAGGTAACCCACGCTTTACTGGCAGTGTTGGCGTAAAACACAACGCCTATTTTGATCACTTTGATCTTGATTCAGATCTATTTATGCGATTTGCCAGCAATGCAACTCAGCGTAGCGATTCATCAGTTTATCGTTATCGTGGTTGGTCAACATTAAATTTATCTACCAGCACGGCATTTGGCGATAATCGGCAATATAAAATTGGTTTAGATATCAACAATATATTAAATAAAAACTACACAACCGCCTACGAAAGCATACCCGCTGCAAAATTTCACGCTATAGTGAGTGCTAGCATAAAATTTTAAAAATAGAAAACTTAACACGATATGCACTATTTATATCATAATGGTTACTCTAATTGTTACTATGCGATTTACCGCATAGTAACTGTTAGCTAACAAACTACTTACTCAACAAATTTTTATAAAGATGTCGCAATGCCATGATAGGATGATAAATCATCATTCTTGGACCAGAAAACCGCATGACTTGCTTTATTTTTTGTTTATAATCTTTACGATAACAATGCTTAGGACATCGTTCACACGTCGTTTTATTCTCACCAAAACGACACATTGTTAAACGTTGCATAGCATATTGCAACAGATCGTTGCATTCATTACATAACTGATGATTTTTGCTATTATGCTGTTTATGACAATATAAATAGAGCATGGCACTCACCGTTTTTTTCTCTTGAATAATCTTTGGTCCGGTATTATTGGCAACCATAACTAAAAAACCACTGAATAAAGTGTTAAAATAAAACTAAAACATACCTTTATCATCACAAGGAATAGTAAAAATGGCAAGAATTATTAATAAAGATACCACGGTTTGTATGTCACTTTCAGCAAGGCCAAGCAATTTTGGTACTCGGTTTCATAATTATTTATATGAAAAACTTGATCTTAATTACTTATATAAAGCCTTTACTACCAATAATTTAAAAGATGCAATTTATGGCATTAAGGCCTTAGCTATTCGAGGCTGCGCCATTTCAATGCCGTATAAAGAAGCTTGTATTGAGTTTATTGATGAATTAGATGATTCGGTAAAATCGATTCAATCGGTGAATACCATTGTTAATACCAACTATCACTTAAAAGCTTATAATACAGATTATATTGCTGTTGCTAAACTTATTACAGCCAATAAAATTGATCATACTACGCCCTTTGTTTTAAAAGGTAGTGGTGGTATGGCTAACGCGGTGATTGGGGCTTTTTATGATGCAGGATTTAAAAATGGCATTATTGTTGCGCGTAACCAACTCAAAGGTGAAGCTTTAGCCAAACGATACAACTACACATGGGTAAAAAACGAGCAGGACATATTACCACAGCAAGCGAAATTAATTATTAACGTCACTCCAATTGGGATGCTTGGTGGGGTTGAAGCTGATGAATTAGCTTTTCCTCAACCCATGATAAACAACGCCGATATTGTTTTTGATGTGGTTGCATTGCCAGTTGAAACACCCATGATAAAATATGCTAGAAAACTAAATAAAATCATTATTTCTGGAGCAGATGTTGCAACAATACAGGCACTAGAACAATTTGTGCTATACACTGGCGTAACACCTTCTGCAGAACTGGTTAAACAAGCCAGTGAGTTCGCAAGACAAGCTTAATTGATATCCCCCCTAAAGGACGGGGGGATTGCTATAGCAGTTGGCAGCAAATTACCTTGGTGG
The DNA here is from genome assembly GCF_001690895.1 of Gilliamella sp. Nev5-1. Classification (NCBI taxonomy): domain Bacteria; kingdom Pseudomonadati; phylum Pseudomonadota; class Gammaproteobacteria; order Orbales; family Orbaceae; genus Gilliamella; species Gilliamella sp. Nev5-1. The sequence goes on from NZ_LZHO01000089.1 coordinate 35,148, forward strand.
TTTTCTACTATTTACCCTTTTCTTTTTATCTCAATAGGTTGAGCTAATCACTTAACGAAAACACAAATGGAAGATTTCGATTTTGCTTTTAATACTTAAATTTTAAGCCAAAAATCGTTCAGAAAACCTATTGATTTTATTGGAGTTTTTATATTCTATTTTTTTAGTTAACTCAATGTGTTGAGCAACTATCTGTAAAACTACCTGTAAACAAGACTTTTTATTCTTTCTTTTTATCCCAATAGGTTGAACTAATCACTTAGCGAAAGCACAAACGGAAGATTTCGATTTTGCTTTTAATACTTAAATTTTAAGCCAAAAATCGTTCAGAAAACCTATTGATTTTATTGGAGTTTTTATATTCTATTTTTTTAGTTAACTCAATGTGTTGAGCAACTATCTATAAAACTACCTGTAAACAAGGCTTTTTATTCTTTTCTTTTTATCCCAATTGGTTGAACTAATCACTTAACGAAAACACAAATGGAAGATTTCGATTTTGCTTTTAATACTTAAATTTTAAGCCAAAAATCGTTCAGGAAACCTATTGATTTTATTGGAGTTTTTATATTCTATTTTTTTAGTTAACTCAATGTGTTGAGCAACTATCTATAAAACTACCTGTAAACAAGGCTTTTTATTCTTTTCTTTTTATCTCAATAGGTTGAACTAATCGCTTAACGAAAGCACAAGCAGAAGATCTCGATTTGTTTTTAGTACTTAAATTTTAAGCCAAAAATTGTTCAGAAAACCTATTGATTTTATTAAAGTTTTTATTTTTCTGTTTTTTTGTTAAATCAACGAGTTAGATAAATGAACAGATAAATTTAACTATTCCACCGAATTGATTCGGTGGAATTTTAATAGCGATGCTATAACATCGCTTGATGTAATTTATGATACACGGCTAACAACTTTTGATGCATTGCAAATTGCTCTAAATTGTTATTGGCTAGTTCATCGGCTGAGACAAAATCCGCCAAGCCAAAAAATGTTTTTTCACCATTGGCATATTGCCACATTTCATCAACACAATCTTTTCCATACATTTTGCTAAATGCATTTTGGTATTGAGTAAATGCTTGAGGATCACGCTCAATCATAAAATTAACCAGTGTTTGCAAGCAACGATAGGCATGATTACGTGCTGGTGTAAATATCGAACCATTCATTTCAACCGTCCAATCAATCCATTGTTGTGCTTGCACTAAGTCTTTACCTGCCAAGGCCAGCATCGCCTTTAATTCGCCAATTCGCAATGTTAACCAAGCATTATCGCTACCCGTTGCAATGCCAAGCAGTTCACGAACGCGTGCATAATCATCAAGACCTTCATCATCAAGCTGTTCAATCATTGCCAAATACTGTTTTGTGCTAAATTTCTTATGAGGTAATGACAAAATAAGATCGCGTAGGCCAATTGCCATGTTGCTATTGGCAAGTAATAGATCTTCAGGAGGGTAAATTTCGGACATGCCAACAGCTAAAATACGACAAGCGTAAACGCCCAGATGCTCATAGTCCATGATTAGTACTTCTGTATTGTGGCGATTGAAAATAGACATTAAATTAGTGAACTCTTGATCTGTGGTACCCGAAAAATCCCAATACACAAATTCATAATCGGCTTGCTCTTTAAATAGATCCCATGAAATCAAGCCACTTGAATCGATAAAGTGTGTTTCTAAATTACTAAGATCCGCTATCTCATCATTATCAAAACTTGGCGGAGAAAACACATCAAGATCTTTTAAACTGCGCCCTTGTAATAGCTCGGTGACGGTTCGTTCAAAGGCAACCCCAAAATTAGGATGTGCACCAAATGAGGCATAACACGTTCCATTTTGCGGATTAAACAACACAACACAAATAACGGGAAATTCACCACCCAATGAGGCGTCAAAGCAATAAAGCGGAAAACCTTCACTTTCAAGTGCGCTGATGGCTGCCAAAACAGCTGGGTATCGGTTAATCACTTCGGTTGGAATTAGAGGTAAGCTAATTGCTTCGGCTATGATTTTGTTTTTGGTATAACGTTCAAAAATTTCTGATAACCCTTGCACGCGTGCTTCATTTCGAGTATTGCCCGCTGACATACCGTTAGACGCATATAAATTAGCAATTAAATTAACTGGCACATAAACCGTTTGCTTATCAGATTGTTGCTCAAATGGTAAGGCACAAATACCCCGCTCACTATGACTCGATTGTAAATCGACTAAATCGGTTGCACATAGATCATTATCAGGATCATAAAACTTCAGCAAGTTTGGGGTTAATAATCCTTTAGGTAAGGAATTATCTTCAGGAATAGAAAACCATTTTTCGGACGGATAATGCACAAAATCAGCATTTGCAGCCTTTTTACCTAAATAAAAATCTGAAAAAAAGTAATTGGTTGATAATCGCTCAAAATACTCTCCCAAGGCCGATGCTAACGCCGCTTTTTTACTTGCTCCTTTACCATTAGCAAAACAGAGTGGGCACTTTGTATTTTGAATATGTACTGACCACACATTGGGCACAGGATTGAGCCAAGAAGCTTCTTTCACGTCTAAATCATATTTTGCTAATTGTTGCTGAAAATAGTTAATGGAATCTTCAAGGGCAGCATCTTTGCCCGGAATATAAGTTTTCATAAGTTAATCTCAAAATAATTTTATGTTATAATTGTTGCGCTTTACCGCTTTCAAGAATTTATCACTTTATACGCAAATATAAAAAAATAGATTTTAAAGATCTTACCATTAAAGATTTTTTCTTCTTTAATAAAATGTTAACACCTTCTTTTATCACTATCGCGTATTGGATCGCATCAGTTCTTATTGGCATTAATGCGCTCGCTATGATATTAGATAGTTTTGCTGCATTTCCTCATAGTTTCACTATGGGTTTAGTTGCTTTTTTTACTAGCATTATTAACTTGATTGTAGGCTTTATTTTAACTCGTATTGGTTTTGAATTGATTTGTGTACTATTTAACATTAATCACAATATTCAAAAATTAGCTAACGAAAACACAGATTGCGAAAAACAAGAAGAATCGTCTAGCTCCAATAGTTAATTAATATCATTGATTTAACTATATAGGCTAAAAAAGCGGGAACTGAGTCCCGCATTTTTTTACTTTTGTTTTAATCAACATGTTTTTAAATCAAAATATCGGTTAACCAGCATTAAGCTCGCTAATTGGCCACCTTGGTCTAACATTGATTGCTAAATCTGAATACTGCCTCGCTTTTAAATGAATCATACCCGCATAGGCAATCATAGCCCCATTATCGGTACAAAATTCGAGTCGTGGATAATAAACTTGTCCTTTACGCTGACGCATCAGCTCAGTTAACCTATTACGCAGTGTTTGATTGGCGCTTACTCCACCAGCTATCACTAAATTTTTAAATCCAGTTTGATCAAGAGCTCGCCGCGATTTAATCACTAACGTATCAACCAAAGCATCTTCAAAGGCTCTAGCAATATCGGCTTGAGTTTGCGTATCAATCATATGATTATCACTATGTTGATGAATGATATTGGCAGCGGCTGTTTTAAGACCTGAAAAACTAAAATCCAGCCCAGGACGATCGGTCATTGGCCGAGGAAAATGGAACCGATTCCCATTACCCTGCTCAGCTAATTTCGACAATTTGGCTCCTCCGGGATAATCTAAACCAAGCAATTTTGCTGTTTTATCAAAAGCTTCTCCTGCTGCATCGTCAATAGATTCACCAATAAGTTCATATTGACCAATACCTGTAACGCTAATAAGCTGTGTATGTCCGCCCGAAACTAATAATGCCACAAAGGGAAATTCGGGTGGATTATCTTCAAGCATAGGAGCTAACAAATGCCCCTCCATATGATGGACTGCAACTGCGGGGACGTCCCAAGCATAAGCCAGCGAACGCCCAATCGATGCACCAACCATTAAAGCACCAATTAAGCCTGGACCTGCTGTATAAGCCACACCATCAATATCTGCTGGCAGCAAATTTGCTTCTTTTAATGCCGCTTGAATTAAGGGTACGGTTTTACGAATATGATCGCGTGATGCAAGCTCAGGCACTACACCACCATAATCAGCATGTAACTTAATTTGCGAATAAAGCTGGTTTGCAAGCAAACCATTGGCATCATCATAAATGGCAATACCAGTTTCATCGCACGAGGTTTCAATACCTAAAATCTTCATCAATGTTTACCTGCAAAATTGGTAAGATCTTCTTCACTCCAAAGATCTTGTTCGGTGATGTCTTTATCGGCAATACGATGTTCTTCGGTTGCCCAATCGCCTAAATCAATAAGCTGGCAGCGTTTACTGCAAAATGGGCGATAAAGACTATCATTATTCCATTCCACTTTTTTTTGACAAGTTGGGCAATTAACAAATATAGCTGTATTTTTATTCATTTCGACTCTTTCTTTTTCAATAATCAGTATTTAATAGTACTAACAGCAAGCTAATTCAAATTCAAGCTCACCGGTGTTGACGTTATCGCAAACATCTAGCGATAAAAAACGAATACTAAAGCGCGACATATGACCTGATACTTGTGGATACACATTTTTATCTAACGAAATTCGAATCCGAACCAAGTTTACATCACCATTAGTCTCTTGAAAAAAATTGTTAAAACAAACAAATCGCTTAAATTCGCCCATTTGCCTAATTAGTTGCATATAGCATGTTAGAGATTTATCCAGCGTTGACAAGTGCTCTAACCAACTTTTAACTTGAATATCGCGCTTTTCTTGTGAAATTTTGAGCCACAAATGGAACGAAGGCAAATCAAAACTACAACACCCACCTGGAATCATCAAACGTTGGCGAATAGCAGTAATAAAACGATCATCTCTTAATGGCTGTCCCAAGCGTCCTATCTCATTAAATTTAGCTGAAAAACAATCAAACTGGTGGATCAATTCATTAATGAGATCATGATCAACACAATCAAAAGTTAGCCACAAAGTTAACTTTTGTTTTTGCGATTCAAGTTCTTTAGTCAAATCGCCTTTAACATCATTACGCTCAATAATTTCTAACAGTTCGGACAATGCATGAAAAAAAAGCAATGCGTTATTCTGATCAAAATGACAATGTGTATTTAATTGATTTAATAAAAATTCAATACGGAGCCAAGTACGCATTTTTTCATTTAATGGATGTTCAAAAATAATGTCATTCATCTATCTAAATCTTACCATTAAAGTTATGTAAATATTGTTGATGCAATTGATCAACTTGCACAGTTAGCGACGTAAAATTATCATCATTAACGATGATATCATCAGCATAAGATAAGCGTTTTTGCAAAGATACTTGCGATCCTATCATCTTTTTAGCTAGTGATTGACTAATATTATCCCTTTCTATTAATCGCGCCAATTGTAACGAGATTGGGGCATCGATTATTAATACGCGGTCTGCTAATGTGTGTAAATTGTTTTCAATCAATAGTGGCACAACCCAAATAACATATGTTGAATTTTGCCTAGCAATTTGTTTTTGAGTTTCTTGTTGAATTATGGGGTGCAGTAAATGATTAAGCCAAAGGCGTTCATGATCATTATTAAAAATAATCTCACGTAACTGACTGCGATCGAGTTCGCCATTGGCAAGCAAAATTTCTTGGCTAAAGTGCTTAACAATTTGGTTAAGCGCATCGCTACCAACTTGCACAACTTGCCTTGCAATAATGTCTGCATCGATAACAGGCACACCTAATTTGGCAAACAAATTGGCAATAGTACTTTTACCACTGGCAATACCGCCACTTAAAGCAACAACATAAGGCATAAAGTCAATTCCAATCCAACAAAAATATTAAGTTATTATAGCATACAAGTAGATTGATTATGTAACTCAAACCATAAGCTTGAGTTAATAATTCAATTAACAAAATTATTCACCCAAATAGCACATAATAGCTATAATTCGAAAAATTTATCCACGATTATAAAATAAATTAAATAAAACAGTTGTTTTATATCACTAGCTGTATATAATTACATATATCTGTATATAAAAACAGGAAAAAATAATGAGGCCACTAACCGCACGTCAGCAACAAATTTATGATCTAATAAAAGACAACATTCAAACCACAGGTATGCCACCAACGCGTGCCGAAATCGCTAAAAAATTAGGGTTTCGATCCGCTAATGCGGCCGAAGAACACCTTAAAGCTTTAGCTAAAAAAGGAGCTATTGAAATGATTGCAGGATCTTCACGAGGTATCCGCCTTTTGCTTGAAAGTCCTGTTGAACAAAATGATTTTGAAGGTTTACCGCTTATTGGTCAAGTTGCCGCAGGATCACCAATACTAGCGCAAGAGCATATCGAAAGCCATTACCAAGTCGATCCTTCACTGTTTAAACCTCATGCCGACTTTTTATTAAGAGTGCATGGCATGTCAATGAAAGATATCGGAATATTAGATGGTGACTTGTTAGCTGTACACAAAACTCAAGACGTTAAAAATGGTCAAATCGTTGTTGCTCGCATTGATGACGAAGTCACCGTTAAACGTTTATCTTGCAAAGGTAAGCATGTCCGTTTAATTGCCGAAAATGAAGAGTTTTCACCAATTGAAGTTGATTTAGAACAACAAAACTTTGCCATTGAAGGACTTGCTGTTGGTATCATCCGTAACGGATCATGGATGTAACAATAAACATCATTGCAAGTGTATAGATGTATAAGAAAAGTTAGTATAAAATAACAACCACACTAAAGTGTGGGGAGACAACTATGTGGCTATTTTGGTTATACGAATTTTTAGGATTTATTGCAACGCTATTACTTATTTTAGGCTACTGCCGTTTTAGAGGAATTGGATTTTGGTCTTTAATATGGAAACAATTAAAATGGGTATCTTTAGCTGTACTCATTGTTTGGTTAACCATTGCTGTGCTTTGCCGAACTGATTTATACAATGCAACTCATTGCTATTTTAGAGGTGAAAGTATGCATGCCAACACCAAATATTCTATCTTTTTGGGGGAATGCCAAGTTGAAACACCAAGCGGTAGTTATGTGCCTATCGAACGCTCTAGAGCGATACCAGGATCAAGTAGCCACGATCACGAAAGTGACGATAACAGCGGTGTTACAAATGATTTTTACCCAGTTAATTAACTGATTAACTTATAAAAATATTAAAACAATTACAAATCCAGTATCAAATTACTGGATTTTTTTATTCTAAAATAAATTAAATAATAAATGAATAAAAGCAGATATAACGCAACAGATGAACTCCCCCATGCATAGCTAAAGAATGCAATCTATTGATAGTTGCTCATATCATCCATAATACTCACTTTTTTGAGTGATTGATTCTTGTCAAAATATTAGACAATACTCGTCACTATAAATGCTATAAATACGTTATTAAGATTAAGATAATACTGCTTTTCAACTCTACCATAGCCGCCTGTTAGCGCGCTATTTTTGCTATATTCTGAATTATCTTGAAATTAGTGAAGAATTTTAAAAAGGGCTTGGTTAGCCCTTTTATGATGTATCAATTTTTACTATATTTTTATTTAATCAGAGTATATTTAATCATCTTCACAATCACTTGGTTTTACATCTACTGAAAAAACTTTATCATTATTGATATAGTAATTATGGTTAGCGCCTCGTGGAAAGACTAATCGTAGTGTCTTCATACTTGCACTATCACCACAATAAAACTCAATTAAGTTATTTTTTACCTCTTTTTGATTGCTTTCATTTTGTAATGCATCCTTAGTGATATTATTCACATTATATTTATAATTAATGGTATTATTCTCAGCTGATACATCAACTAAAGTGGTACTTGTATCAATAGTGGCCGGTAATTTTGTTTTGATCGCTTTAAGCATTAAATCTTGAGCAACGCCATAATGACCGTCTCTTACCTTATTGAGCATATCATCTTTTTCAGATTTTGTTTGTTCATACAAATCTTGAGCTTTATCAATAACTGCTGAACTAACTTGCTTAGCTTGCTCGCTTACTTTTGAACTTAATTGGCTGGTCTTATCACTAACTTGTGAGCTTAATTGCTCGGCTTTCTCTTCAATTTGCGAACCTAATTTACTAGCTTTATCACTAATTTCACTACCTAATTGCCCAGCTTTATCACTCATTTCACTGCCTAATTGCCCTGCCTTATCACTCATTTCTGAGCCTGTTTGCTCACTTTTTTGTTTAACATCATCAGTTGTTGAGTTTGAATTATCACAATTAACTAAAAAAAAGCCTAACATTGCTAGCGTAATCACTTTTAAAATTTTCATTTTATTTCCCTTTTGGTTTTCTATTTTTATATTGTGACTATAATGATTTTATACATAATAGTCTGTTGATTTTAAATCATTAATTATATAGCATTAATAGCAAAAGGACTTAAGTCCGCCCTTTTGCAGTAAAAAATATCAATTAGTTAATATGCATACCACCTGTAACGCCATAGGTTTCGCCAGTGGTATAACTTGACTCTTCCGATGCTAAATGTACATAAACACCAGCAAGTTCAACTGGCTGACCTGCTCTTTGTAATGGGGTTTGTTGACCAAACTCTGGAATGACATCACTTGGTTGACCACCACAAATTTGTAATGGAGTCCAGACAGGCCCTGGTGCCACGCTATTTACACGAATGCCCTTATGCGCTAATTGCTTAGCTAAACCACGAGTAAAAGCGATAATGGCCGTTTTGGTGGCGGCATAATCTAATAAATTACCACTCGGCTGATAAGCTTGAACGGACGAAGTAGTAATAATTGTTGAACCTGGTTTTAAATAACCCAACGCCGCTTTAGTAACCCAAAAAAGCGAAAACACATTAATTTCAAAGGTTTTCTTAATTTGCTCAGTTGTGAGATCCATAATATCTTCAACCGCAGTTTGCTTACCCGCAACCAAGGTTAAATTATCTAATCCACCTAATTGATGGTGCGTTTCATCAACTAATTTTTTGCAAAAAGCTTCATCGCTTAAATCACCAGGAATTAGCACCGCTTTACGTCCAGATGCTTGAATAACTTTGGCGACTTCTTCTGCATCTTTTTGCTCAATTGGAAGGTAGTTTATTGCCACATCAGCGCCTTCTTTAGCATAAGCAATTGCCGCTGCACGACCAATACCTGAATCGCCACCAGTAACAAGTATCTTACGTCCCTCTAAGCGCCCGTGACCTTGATAACTTTTTTCGCCACAATCTGGAGTTGGGGTCATTTCGCACTGTAAAGCTGGGGCAGCCTGTGTTTGTTTTGGGAAATTAGTATGATGATATTTGGTAAGTGGATTATAGATGTGTTTGCTCATAATTTTCTCCTAAGTTAACCATGTATTTGAAAACAAATTCAATATAACTTAAATAAAATTAATTAATGATCACAAAATCCTATTGCTAAGCATATTTTATATCTTTAAAATACCTAACTAATTCAATAAATTATATTTACCGATACTAAAAAATTAGAATATTTATTTCTTAAAGCTTAATAGTATTTCTCAATATCATTGCTCCAAACTTTTAAACTAAATGCATAAAAACAAAATGCATAAAAACTAAATGAATAAAAATTTTAGGCGACTAAATAATAAAAGGTGACTTTCCATGATTGGCTTGGTGGAGGTCAATAAAAGCATTAATACCAAAGCCATAAATGCTGCATAATCTTGCACCTGATTAAGTGTAGCAAATTACGATATATTAAGCTAGTGATAACAGGCTTAGTACAGCAAATTATTTTTATTGATAACAAATTGATTTAAATTAAATTATAATGATTTTATTATAATTAATATCGTAGCAATAGTTAACACCATCAAGAAAATGTTTTTAGCGCTTTTACTCTATCGCTGTTTTCAATACTGAAACTTTTTTATCAATTCTTCATTTCATATTACAAAAGCTAAAAAAACTGTTGCACTTTTTTTTAAAACGAGTATTTTGTTAGAAATAGTTTTTAAAAATGACCAAAAAAGTTAATTATACAACATTATGAAATTTTCACTCAAACTCGTCCTCATCAACATTATTATTGTCAGCGTGGTCATTATTCCAACGCGGGGGCGTTTTTTGAATTAAAAATATGTTCGTACATAACTCAAAAACCCCCGCTCCCCAAAAGCGGGGGTTTTTTTATGAATAACAACTGAACAAAAAAAGCACAAGTGAGGAATAAATGTTAGGAACACAGTGGATAGTAAAAACCTTAAAAGAAAAAGGCGTAACCACCGTTTTTGGGTATCCTGGTGGACAAATTATGCCTCTTTACGATGCACTTTATGATGGCGGCATTGAACATGTACTGTGTCGGCATGAGCAAGGAGCTGCTATGGCCGCCATTGGCTATGCGCGTGCAACTGGCAAAATCGGGGTTTGCATCGCTACATCGGGACCTGGTGCAACTAACATCATTACAGGTCTTGCTGATGCCTTAATTGATTCGGTTCCTGTTGTTGCTATAACAGGACAAGTACCGACCAAATTAATTGGCACCGATGCCTTTCAAGAAGTTGATGTTTTAGGATTATCGCTAGCCTGCACCAAGCACAGTTACTTAATTGACGACGCCAAAGACTTACCAAATACCTTAGAACAGGCGTTTAATTTAGCCTGCTCAGGCAGGCCTGGGCCAATATTGATTGATATTCCCAAAGATATACAGCTTGCCAACCTTGACTATCAACAATATTTAACACCATCCTCATTAAAAACCACTCAAGATAAAACTCAACTATACCCAATCTGGCCTAGTGATATAAAACACGCTAAAGAAATGATTGCCCAAGCCAAAAAGCCAGTACTTTACATTGGTGGCGGTGTTGGGCTGTCTGGTGCAATATCTGAGCTAAGAGACTTTATGACGTTTACACAAATCCCAAGTGTATCAACATTAAAAGGGCTTGGTGTTGCGGATATTAATAATCCTTATTATTTAGGATTAATTGGTATGCACGGAGCTAAAGCGGCGAACTTAGCAGTGCAAGAGTGCGATTTATTAATTGCCCTAGGCGTTCGATTTGATGACAGGGTGACTGGTAATCTTAATGAATTTGCGCGGCATGCTAAAGTGCTTCATATCGATATTGATCAAGCCGAAATCAATAAATTACGCCAAAGCCACTTAGGATTACAAGGTGACATAAAGCAGGTATTACCATTGCTTAATCAAAGCGTATCGATACAGGCTTGGCACCAAAAGATTGAAGAACTAAAAGCTCAACACCCAACTCGTTACGATCACCCAGGTGAAGCTATTTACGCCCCAACATTATTAAAAATGATTTCGGAACGTAAATTGGCCAACACCATTATCACAACAGATGTTGGGCAACACCAAATGTGGACAGCCCAGCATATGCGTTTTAATCATCCACAAAACTTTATTACATCAAGTGGGCTTGGCACAATGGGCTTTGGTTTACCTGCGGCAGTTGGCGCACAAATGGCAAGACCAACTGATTGTGTGATTTGCGTATCAGGTGATGGATCTTTTATGATGAATGTCCAAGAATTAACCACGATTAAACGTAAAAAATTACCAATAAAAATTGTATTAATTGATAACCAACGCTTAGGCATGGTTCGCCAGTGGCAAGAGTTATTTTTTAACGAAAGATATAGTGAAACCAATTTATCAGACAATCCAGACTTTTTAATGTTAGCCAAAGCGTTTGACATACCGGGGCAAAGTATCAGTAAAAAATCACAAATCAATACAGCACTTGATAACTTGTTCAATTCAACCGGTGCTTACCTTTTGCATGTATGCATAGACGAATTAGAAAACGTATGGCCTTTAGTACCGCCAGGAGCGGCTAACGAAAACATGTTAGATAAAAGTGGTAAGGAGTAAGTGATGAACGAACAAATACAACATCAATTGACCATAAAAGCTTATGACAAATTGGGCTCGCTTGAACGTATATTACGGGTGCTCCGTCATCGTGGTGGGCACATTACTTCAATGCAAATGCAAACTATTGAAAACAATTTATTGATTCTAACCATCACTCTAACAACTGAAAGATGGCTTTCGACATTACAAAAGCAAGTCGAAAAATTAGAGGATGTGATAACGATTGAATAAAAGCTTTCAACAACAACTTATTACTAAACAATAAGTTAAAATAAAGTAGCAAACATTTTAGCCGTTAAATAAACAAAAAAGTATAGTATAATGCTTGACCGTTAAAGCAAAAATATCTAAAGCAAAATACATGCTTATCAAATAGTAAAATTGAAGAGGAAAACACAATGAGTTCGACAACAAAATCTGATTATATTTGGTTAAATGGTGAAATGGTTCCATGGGCAGACGCCAAAGTACATGTGATGTCGCATGCCTTACATTATGGTACATCGGTATTTGAAGGTGTTCGTTGTTATAATACACATAAAGGACCTGCAATATTTCGTCATAAAGAACACGCACAAAGATTATTAAATTCAGCCAAAATTTATCGTTTTCCTGTTCCTTATTCACTTGAAGAAATCATGGAAGCGACTCGCCAAGTCATCAAGAAAAACAATTTAGAAAGCGCTTACATTCGCCCACTCGTATTTATTGGTGATGTAGGCATGGGCGTTAACCCACCTGCTGGCTATAAAACTGATGTTATGATTGCCGCATTTCCATGGGGCGCCTATTTAGGTGAAGAAGCATTAGATCAAGGTATTGATGCTATGGTATCTTCTTGGAATCGTGTTGCATCAAATACCATTCCAGCAGCCGCTAAAGCAGGTGGTAACTATTTATCATCATTATTAATCGGCTCAGAAGCGCGCGCTAATGGCTTCCAAGAAGGTATTGCATTAGATGTGCATGGTCACTTATCTGAGGGGGCTGGTGAAAACCTATTTATTATTAAAGACGGTATTTTATATACGCCTGTTTTATCGTCTTCAGCACTACCGGGTATTACGCGCGACGCGGTATTAACGCTAGCACGTGATATTGGTATTGAAGTTCGCGAACAAATACTATCACGTGAATCACTTTATCTAGCCGACGAAGTGTTTATGACAGGTACTGCTGCCGAAATCACCCCTGTGCGCAGTGTTGACCGCATTCAAATTGGCATTGGTCGTTGTGGTCCAATTACCAAACAAATTCAACAAGCATTTTTTGGGTTATTTAATGGTAGCACTGAAGATAAATACGGTTGGTTAGATCCAATTAAATAAACTATAAAAACAAAATCCGCCAACTCATTTGGCGGATAGCATGTTAACTTGATGATAGATTTTAAAGAACTATAAACCGTTACACACGGTTACTTGCATAAAAATTGGGAGCAAGAAATGCCTAAATATCGTTCAGCAACCTCGATCGAAGGTCGAAATATGGCTGGCGCCCGCGCATTATGGCGTGCAACTGGCGTTAAAAATGAAGACTTTGGTAAACCCATCATTGCGGTGGTTAACTCATTCACACAATTTGTACCTGGGCATGTCCATTTAAAAGATATTGGACAACTGGTCGCCAAGCAAATTGAAGCATCTGGTGGCATTGCCAAAGAATTTAATACTATTGCCGTTGATGATGGCATCGCTATGGGGCATGGTGGGATGCTTTACTCCTTACCATCACGGGAACTGATTGCTGATTCAGTGGAATATATGGTTAACGCACATTGTGCTGACGCCATGATCTGCATTTCAAACTGCGACAAAATCACGCCGGGTATGTTAATGGCCTCACTTCGCTTAAATATTCCAACGGTATTTGTATCAGGTGGACCAATGGAGGCTGGTAAAACCAAATTATCTGACCAAATCATCAAATTAGACTTAGTCGATGCCATGATCCAAAGTGCCAATCCCAATGTTAGCGATGAGGATAGCAAAGCCATTGAAGAGTCAGCCTGCCCTACCTGTGGCTCTTGCTCCGGCATGTTTACCGCCAATTCCATGAACTGCTTAACCGAAGCTTTAGGGCTTTCACTACCTGGTAATGGCTCGCTGGTTGCGACACACAAACAACGTGAGCAACTCTTTTTAAACGCAGCTAAACGTATTGTTGAAATCACCAAACGTTATTATGAACAAGATGATGAATCTTATCTTCCTCGTTCCATTGCCACCAAAGCCGCATACGAAAACGCCATGTCACTTGACATAGCCATGGGCGGTTCAACCAATACAGTATTACATTTATTGGCAACTGCGCAAGAAGGCGAAATTGACTTTACCATGTCTGACATTGACAGACTATCACGCAAAGTCCCTCACTTATGTAAAGTGGCACCAAGCACGCAATTATATCATATGGAAGATGTGCACCGTGCGGGTGGCGTTGTAGCTATTATGTCAGAATTAAACAAAGCCGGGTTACTCAACCGTAATGTTCATAATGTACTTGGGCTTTCGTTAGAGGAAACTTTTGCTAAATATGACATCACACAAACCACCGATGAATCCATAAAAAAAATGTATCGTAGTGGACCTGCTGGCATTCGAACCACCAAAGCATTTTCACAAGATTGCTACTGGGATACGCTTGATGATGATCGCCAAAATGGTTGCATTCGTAACAAAGCGCATGCCTATAGCCAAGATGGCGGGCTTGCCACACTCTATGGTAACGTTGCGCTTGATGGCGCTATTGTAAAAACCGCAGGGGTTGCCGCTGAAAATCTCATTTTTAAAGGACCAGCAAAAGTGTTTGAAAGCCAAGAAGACGCCGTTGATGCGATTTTAGGTGGCAAAGTCGTAGCTGGCGATGTGGTTGTCATTATTTACGAAGGTCCAAAAGGGGGACCTGGTATGCAAGAAATGCTCTACCCAACAAGCTACTTAAAATCAATGGGGCTTGGCAAATCCTGTGCACTAATTACCGATGGCAGATTTTCGGGTGGTTCATCGGGCTTATCCATTGGTCATATCTCGCCAGAAGCGGCAAATGGTGGATTAATCGCTCTGGTACGAGATGGCGACATGATTGATATTGATATCCCAAATCGCAAATTAGTATTAGATGTGCCTGCTGATGAACTTGAGCGCCGTCGCGTAGCCGAACTTGCCCGTGGCGACAAAGCCTTTACTCCGCATAACCGCAATCGCTATGTATCATACGCGCTTAAAGCTTACGCCAGTTTAGCGACGAGTGCCGATAAAGGCGCTGTTCGTGATAAAAGCAAACTAGGGGGTTAATATGAAACAACACAACAACAAGCTCACTGGTGCCGATTACTTAAAAGCAACACTATGTAGCGCCGTATACGATGTGGCCGATGTCACGCCTCTTGAAAAAATGGAAAAAATCTCAACCAGATTAAAAAACCAAATTTTTGTAAAACGAGAAGATCGCCAATTAGTCCACAGCTTTAAAATTCGTGGCGCCCAAGCCATGATAGCTAGCCTGAGCGAAGAAGAACGCCAATGCGGTGTTATTGCTGCATCAGCAGGTAATCATGCTCAAGGCGTTGCATTTTCGGCAAGTAAGCTTGGTATAAATTCATTAATCGTAATGCCATTAACCACCGCCGATATAAAAGTCGAGGCCGTTAAAAGTTTTGGTGGTGAAGTACTCCTTTATGGTGCCAATTTTGACGAAGCCAAAACCAAAGCAATGGAGCTTGCCAACCAACAAAACCGCATTTTTATTCCACCATTTGATCATCCACTCGTCATTGCAGGACAAGGCAGTATAGCCATGGAGTTATTACAACAAAATGCTAAACTTGATCGCATCTTTGTACCTGTTGGCGGTGGAGGGCTTGCTGCTGGTATTGCGGTATTAATTAAACAAATCATGCCAACAATAAAAGTCATCGCCGTTGAGCCAGCCGATGCCGCTTGCTTAAAGGCCGCACTTGATGCAGGTAAGCCCGTTGATTTAAGACGTGTTGGGCTATTTGCTGAAGGTGTCGCTGTTAAAAGAATTGGCGATGAAACATTTAGACTTTGTCAACAATATATTGATGACATCATCACCGTTGATAGTGATGAAATTTGCGCTGCTGTTAAAGACTTATTTGATGACGTGCGGGCAATCGCCGAGCCCTCTGGCGCTGTGGCTCTTGCTGGTTTAAAAAAATATGTAGATCAACATAACATCTGTGGTGAAAACCTTGCGCATATACTATCTGGTGCTAATTTAAACTTCCACAATTTACGTTATGTATCAGAGCGTTGTGAGCTAGGTGAAAAACGAGAAGCGCTTTTCGCAGTCACCATTCCCGAAAAGAAAGGCAGTTTTTTAAAATTTTGCCAATTACTAGGTGGGCGGGTGGTAACCGAATTTAATTACCGCTATCACGATGACCAATCGGCTTGTGTTTTTGTTGGTGTAAAAATTGCCCAAAGCAATGAAAAGGACGAAATCATACAAGAATTAACTGCAGCAAATTATGCCGTTGTAGATTTAACCGAAGATGAGATGGCAAAACTACATGTGCGCTACATGATTGGTGGCAAACCTTGCAAGCCTATTCAAGAGCAAGTTTACAGTTTTGAATTTCCAGAATCACAAGGTGCATTACTTAAATTTTTACAAATGCTAGGTACCAATTGGAATATCTCAATGTTCCATTATCGTAGCCATGGCACCGATTACGGACGTGTGCTTGCTGCATTCGAAATCGACGAATCAACCATTAACCAATTCAATCAACACCTAGCCGAGCTGGGTTATGGCTTTCACAACGAAACGCATAATCCATCACTTAAGCTATTTTTGATCAATCAAGATTAAAATCAATAATCACTATCCCCCCATCAAGTCGGATAGTGATTTAGCCAAAGCTATTCGCTAAAATAAAGGCAAAACAACTAAGCTCGTTATTGTTCAATAAGCAAAAATAAGATAGCTAAAAAACGGCACTATATTAAAAAGTTTTATGTTAAGGTTAATGTAAAACTAATTATTCTTTATAATCATTTGTACTGGGTAGTGATCAGAATAGTTATCGGTAAACTCATCTTTTAACACTTTTACATCCATGACATCATTTTTAAGCATTGGTGAAATATAAATATAATCATAGCGTAATGGTGTTGATGCTTGATCATAAAACACTTTAGTTGGCGCGGTAGCAACAAAATTTTTATTTTTTAACTTCAAAGCATCAATAAACCCAGCATCTAAAAGATTTTGCTGAACGGTATAACTTAACTGACCATCAACTAGGTTTTCTAAAATTGGGCGCTTTTTTTGTTTTTCTTTTATATCTTCAAGCAAATTACTTTTGTCATATTCGGTTTTATCCGCAGGTGAAAATGAATTTAAATCTCCCGCTATAATCCATTTGCCATGAGGATCATGGCTATATTTTATTGAATCAATAATAAGATTTATTTCATCTATTCTTTTTGCTGTCCAAAATGGGTTCATATGCGTAACAACAAAATGATATTTGCCAATATCAGCATATAAAGCACCATGCCACATATTATCAATCACTTTATTTACATTAATAATTGGGTATTTTGATGTAATTGCAACAGGGAAAAATGCAGCATCCTTGGGGGATTCTTTCAATAATACAGCATATTTATGTCCATAACTGGCAGCAAATTTCTCAAGCTTTTCACGAGTAAAAAAATTCATTTCTTGCCAAGCAATAATATCGGCATCTTGTGCTTTTGCCCATTGAATAAACTTTTGTTTTCCTTCTGATTGATCTAATTGCATGCCATTATAGGCATTATAGCTAATCATCTTTAATTGTTTTACATCATCAAGTGCAGCAAAAGCCGTTGAAGTACTGAGCATTATACCACTTATAATCGCGGCAAATTTTAATTTACTTTTATTCATAACAATATTCCTTCCTTTTCTTTACCTATTCAATAGATATTATATTGATTTAGTATCCAACAAATCTTTTTTTATAATTTATGTGATATGGGTCATATAATTTATCGAAATAATTGCTATATAGCGGCTAGCAGCTTTTTACTTGCTTAATGTTAATTAATAGCACCGCTACTTTTTTGCTAAGATTTATAAAGGTTAGACGCTTTAGAAATAAGCATATTTTTGTATTTAAAAACAGTTCAGAAAACCCATTGATTTTATTGAATTTTTTTCTTGGTGTTTTTAACGTGATTTTTATCCATAGTACTAAAGTTAACTTCTTGATTAAAAATCGTTTTTATTGCTATTACAAAAGCCTTTAACTAAAGGAGCATAATTCAATCGCCACCTTACTACAGGATGCTTTACTTGCTTGACTTAAACTCACTTTATATTACTTTTTGCAAACTTAGGGTATTTTATCAATACTCAACGTTAGGGTTAGGTACATATGGAATACCCATTGCCATCATTCCAGCGAGAATCAACACTACTTTCCGCTAGGCTTACCATAATATGCTGCTTACATTGAAAGCACCACTTGCCCAATGTCAATCAATGGTTATACGTTATACACTGCTTGCAATTGCTTTTATTAACACTATATTATGCAAGTCATTGATATAATCAATATTAAAATAAGAAAAACCGTGTAATATCCTTCGGGTAAAAAAATTAACTTGGAAAACCGTTTGCCATGCAAAAATTAATATTGTTATTAGCACTATTGTTATTTAACTGGTTTAATGCTCATTATTCTTTAGCCGATACCCAAAAAGCATCATCTCAATATAAACATAGAGAGCACTTTGATACTTTTGATGATTTTTACCAAAGTTTACCCATCTTAACCTTACCATTTGATACTCATGCTTTGGCGAAAGGTAAATTTGTAGATAGCAAGTTTTTTCATTTTAATGACGAAGATTATCGTTATTATGATAATTCTTCTGATAAGGAACGACGTTATTTTACTTTAGAAAAGCTTACCGCTATTGGACGCTTTGAAATTGATAATATTCGATTTGTGATCTATCGCTTTACCTTTGATAGTGAAGGTGAAGGAATTATGGAAGATTTGACTATATTAAATGCTTTTGATGAAAATGGAAAATATTTAGATGAGCTTATTTTAACTGGGAAAACTGGGCATGAAGATCATATGTTTTTGTATTCGGCTTTAGCTCTCGATAATTTATTTCATGTCTATATAAAAAGCCATTATTCATTGCCGTATTTTATTGATGTTAAGGATAATAATTATCATCGTGAAAAAGATATAAATTTAACTTACCAGTTTAAAAACAATCAATTTTGGCGAGAAGAACATGCGCCAAACTGCCAAACCCTTGACCTTAAAAACTATTTAAACCAACTTATAAAAACACAGCTTGCAGATATTGCTGATGTTGCAGCTTTTAATGATTATATTGCTTGTTATCCAGTATCCGAAAACCTGGATACCTATAAAAAGATTGCTCACTATATTAGAAATACTCATTATCACTTTTTAAGTGATGCTGAATACTACAAACTTGAAAACCAACTTAACATCATCTTAAAAGATTAGTCATTATGATCTAAATCTATTTATTTTATGATCACAATTCCCTCCTATTCGTGGCGTGAATGAGAATTTCGCTACGAATGGATGACGATAAGCAAGTACTCTAATTGAGCAATAATAAAAATAAGTGCTGCTACGGTAATTTGATATGATCAATATACCCTTTTACAATATTGATACTTTTTTCAAAGAGTTGTTTTTCGTTGTCAGTAAAATCAAGTTCAATGACTTTTTTTATTCCATGCTGATCTAAAATAGCAGGCACACCAATAGCGACATTTTTATAACCATATTCTCCATTTAAAACACAGCTAAGTGCTAATGCACGGTGGCTATTAGTGAATATGTGCTGGCAAATTTCGGTGATGGTGCTAGCAATACCATATTCAGTACAGTGCTTTCGGTTAGCAATTTCAAACCCCATTTTTCTTGCTTGCGTTCCTATTGCTGCAAAATCAATTTTATTTTTTTCTAGATGATTAAGGTTTATTCCATAAACGGATGAATGTGACCAGACCGGAAATTGTGAATCACCATGTTCACCAACAATAAATGCGTCGATGCTTTGCGGACCAATATCCATTTGTTCGCCCAATAAGCGACGCAATCGCACCGTATCAAGCCACACCCCAGTGCCAATCACGCGGTGGCGTGGTAAGCCAGAGAGTTTCCAAACTTGATAGGTTATGGCATCACAAGGGTTAGTCGCAATGACAAAAATACCTTTAAAGCCGTTTTTCATCATATTAGGCACGATACTGGCAACAATTTTGGAGGTGCCAGCGAGTTCTTCGGATCGACTTTTTTGCGCAATGCCTGATGTAACAGTAATAATTGCGATATCAATATCAGCACAATCCGTTGATTCACGCAAACTCACTTTAACCATATTTTGTCGATAAGCCGCAGCATCTAACAAATCTTGCGCATGCCCATAGGCTAACTCTTTATTGAGATCAACAAGCGCAATTTCTTCACAAATGCCTCGGTTAACAAAGGTATAAGCAGTGGTTGAGCCCACATTCCCCACACCGATAATCATCACTTTACGTAATTTCATACTAACCCCTCGCTTGATTTTAAAAATAAGGTAAGGTATAACAATAAAGATTCTTTTAATAATATACCTTTCGATATATTCAATAAAGCAACATTGTTGTGATTTAATCAATTATATCTTTTGCTCTAGCTATTATTTAAATAGATGGAAGTATCTACTATTTAATTAAGTTTTATATAGAATGAACGAGTAATATAGCTCTATTAGTAATCAATGACGATAAGTAATGTGGATTTTTTAAAAATTTGACTTCCATTTGTTAATGATAATAATTATCATTAATGTTTGTTTTGTAATACAACTAATTCAAATACTAAAAATGCTCTTGATTTACGAATCACTTTTACAAAATTAGACAATTTTATTATTTGTTAATCCCAAGGAGTCGCTAATGAAGTTCAAATTATCTAAAAAACAGACAACATTATTAAAGGTTGTTTTAACTTCATTTATCGCTTTGCTCACTCTGTCTAAATCGGCTCACGCAGAAGAAAAAAAATTCAAAGCGGTTACCACTTTTACTGTGATTCAAGATATCGCGCAAAATATCGCTGGGGATGCAGCTATAGTTGAATCTATTACCAAAGTAGGGGCTGAAATCCATGAATACGATCCCACACCTCAAGATATTACCAAAGTGCTTTCAGCCGATTTAGTTTTATGGAATGGGCTAAATTTAGAACTATGGTTTAAGCGTTTTTTTGAAGATGTAAAACATGTTCCGTCAGTTATCGTCACTGAGGGCATTGAGCCCATGCCAATTCAAGAAGGTAGTTATAAAGGGAATCCAAACCCTCATGCTTGGATGTCACCGACGCTTGCATTAACCTATATTGAAAATATTCGTGCTGCGTTTGTTAAATATGACCCTAAAAATGCAGAAATTTATAATAAAAATGCTGCCGATTATATTGCCAAAATTAAAGCACTTGATGCCCCACTGCGTGAACGTTTAGCGAAGATCCCTGAAAGCAAACGTTGGTTAGTGACAAGTGAAGGCGCGTTTAGTTACTTAGCCAGAGATTATCATTTAAAAGAGGCTTACTTATGGCCAATTAATGCAGAACAACAAGGCACACCAAAGCAAGTTAAAAACCTGATCGATCTTGTACGAAAAAATAGTATTCCTGTTATATTTAGTGAAAGCACCATTTCCGACAAACCCGCCAAACAAGTGAGTAAAGAGACGGGCGCTAAATATGGCGGAGTTTTATATGTTGATTCACTTTCCACACAAAATGGTCCCGTGCCAACTTATATTGATTTGTTAAAAGTGACTGTTGAAACTATCGCTAAAGGATTCGAACAATAATGACTCAAATTTGCTTAAATGTTGATGATATCACCGTGACTTATAATAATGGTCACACCGCAATTTATGATGCCAGTTTTTGCTTAAATGGCGGTACTATCTGTGCTTTAGTCGGCGTTAATGGTAGTGGAAAGTCGACTTTATTTAAGAGTATTATGGGAATGGTTCGCCCAACCCGAGGTAAGGTAACTTTTAATGATATCCCCGTAAAACAAGCCTTAAAGCAAAATATTATTGCCTATGTGCCACAAACCGAAGAAGTCGATTGGGATTTTCCTGTGTTAGTTTCTGACGTGGTGATGATGGGACGATACGGCCATATGTCTTTTTTACGTATTCCAAGTAAAGAAGACCAAAAGCAAGTCAATATGGCACTTGAAAAAGTTAATATGTTGGATTTTAAACATCGGCAAATTGGCGAACTTTCTGGCGGACAAAAAAAACGCGTTTTTTTAGCGCGCGCCTTAGCGCAACAAGGCAAAGTACTATTGCTAGACGAGCCTTTTACTGGCGTTGATGTTAAAACTGAAAATGCCATTATTGATCTTTTGAAAGATCTGCGTAAAGAAGGTCATTTAATTTTAGTTTCAACCCATAACTTAGGTAGTGTGCCTGAATTTTGTGATCAAGTGGTATTAATTAACCAAACTGTTTTGACTTTTGGTCCAACGAAAACCACTTTTACACCACAAAATTTAATGACCACTTTTGGTGGTGCATTGCGTTATCTTAGCTTGTCAGGCGATAAATTGCATGAAGATGAAGATCCTCGTAAAGTATCGATCTTAACCGACGATGAACGTGCTGCAATTTTTTATGGGGAAGGTAAGCATGATTCACCCCATCGAGATTTGCTGGTTGACCCTCACGATAATGAACCAAAAGGGCAATAATAAATGGAACTGTTACTTGAACCATTCACCTACGGTTTTATGTTAAAAGCAATTTGGGTAAGTAGTATTGTCGGTGCTGCCTGTGCTTTTTTATCGGCTTTTTTAATGTTAAAAGGTTGGTCACTGATGGGCGATGCGCTTTCGCATTCTGTCGTGCCAGGTGTTGCTGGCGCATATGCACTGTGCTTGCCTTATTCAATTGGCGCCTTTTTTACTGGTTTACTTGCTGCGCTCGCCATTACTTTAGTTCGTGCCTTTACGCGATTAAAAGAAGACGCCATTATTGGCTTTATTTTTTCAACTTTTTTTGCGATTGGATTATTAATTATTTCGCTCAACCCAACCTCGGTTAATGCTCAAACCATTATATTTGGAAATATCCTTGGGATTGATGATAATGATATGTGGCAAGTCCAAATTATTATCTTAATTTCATTTATCTTATTACTGTTTTTTTGGAAAGATTTGTTAGTGGTTTTTTTTGATGAAACCCATGCCCGATCCATTGGATTAAAACCACTACCGTTAAAAATCCTATTTTTTACCATTTTAAGCGCCTGTACCGTTGCAGCACTACAAACAGTTGGAGCGATTTTAGTAATTGCTATGGTTGTTACACCTGGTGCAACCGCTTACTTATTGACTAATCGATTTTCGCACTTATTGATTATTTCAGTTTTAATTGGCGCTATAACAAGTGCTATTGGCGCTTGGATCAGTTACTTTTTAAATGGCGAAACTGGTGGCGTTATTGTGACATTGCAAACGCTAATCTTTATTGCTGCCTTTTTATTTGCACCAAAGCAAGGGTTAATTGTGAATCGCTTTAGGATACACCAAAGCCGTTTAAATAAAAGGAGGCAGGTATGACAGAGTTTTGGGAATATATCTATTATCCGCTTACTCTTCCTCTTATTCAGCGCGCAATTTTCGCTTCGTTAGCAACCGGTATTGTGTGTGCCCTACTATCTTGTTTTTTAGTGTTAAAAGGCTGGTCGTTAATGGGCGATGCGGTTTCGCATGCAGTTTTACCTGGCATTGTGCTAGCCTATTTAGCTGGCATTCCCATCATCATAGGCGCTTTTGCTTCGGGCTTGTTTTGCTCGGTTGCAACAGGTTACATTAAGGAAAATAGCCGAATAAAAGAAGATACCGTCATGGGTATTGTCTTTTCAGGCATGTTTGCCTTTGGATTAGTGCTTTTTTCAAAAGTAGATACTTCACAACATTTAAATCATATCTTATTTGGTAATGTGCTTGGTACGAGTTATGACGAACTTAAACAAATTATTTTCATTGCCGTTATAGTATCAATTTTAGTTATTATTAAACGTCGTGATCTCATGCTTTACTGCTTCGATCCTGTGCAAGCCAAAGTTGTTGGGCTGCCCGTTAAGCTACTGCATTATGGTTTATTGAGTGTGTTGGCTTTAACTATTGTAGGATCGCTGAAAGTGGCTGGAATGATTTTAGTGATTGCGATGCTAATCGCTCCAGGCATAATTGCTTTTTCGCTAACAAAACGCTTTGAACGAATGTTAATGGTTGCCGTATTGGTTTCGGCATTTTCAACTGTTATGGGTACTTTAATAAGCTATTATGCTAATGCGTCAACCAGTGCCTGCATTGTTATTTTACAAGCAACTATCTTTTTGATTGCTCAAATTTATCAGTTTATTGCTAGCAAAAAAACTCACCGTTAACCGTGTTTCTAAAGTGGTTGTTTTAACAAAAAATAACAGCGTAAAATATATCTTTTATATTTTTTACGCTGCTCCTAATGTTTATTAAGTTTAATCGTTATTCATCATCAAAATATTTACTGGAATCAGCATAATTATCAAAACGCGAAAATTGACCTTGGAATTTTAATCGTACTTTACCAATTGGACCATTACGCTGTTTACCTAAAATAATTTCTGCAATGCCTTTATGTTCAGATGCTTCATTATAAACCTCATCACGATAGATAAACATAATCACATCGGCATCTTGTTCGATCGATCCTGATTCACGTAAGTCTGAGTTAACTGGTCTTTTATCAGCACGTTGCTCCAAACTACGATTAAGCTGAGATAGCGCAACAACAGGAACTTGTAATTCTTTAGCCAAGGCTTTTAATGAACGCGATATTTCAGCAATTTCTAAAGTACGATTTTCAGAAATATTCGGTACACGCATAAGCTGTAAGTAATCAACCATTATCATACTTAAGCCTTTATGTTCACGATAAATACGTCTTGCTCTTGAGCGTAACTCCATTGGCGTTAAACCTGATGAGTCATCAATATAGATATTTTTCTTTTCGAGCAATAGTCCCATTGTGCTTGAAATTCTTGCCCAATCATCATCTTGCAGTTGTCCTGTTCGAATTTTCGTTTGGTCAACACGTGAAAGCGAAGCTAGCATACGCATCATGATTTGTTCTGAAGGCATTTCTAAACTGAATATTAATACTGGTTTTTCTTGTTCTAGTGCGGCATTTTCGCACAAATTCATAGCAAAAGTGGTTTTACCCATTGATGGCCTTGCCGCAATGATAATTAAATCGGAACGCTGTAACCCTGCCGTTTTTTTGTCTAAATCAATATAACCCGTTGAAACACCTGTCACACCATCATGCGGGCGTTGGAACAATTCTTCAATTTTAGCAACCGTTGCTTCTAACACTTCGGTTATACTTTTTGGACCCTCGCCTTGTTTAGTCCGGCTTTCAGCAATTTGGAAGATTTTACTTTCCGCCAAGTCTAAAATTTCGGTACTATCGCGCCCTTCGGTAGCATAACAGTTATCAGCAATATCATTTGATGCACTAATTAATTCACGCAAAATCGCTTGTTGGCGAATAATATCGCTATAAGCAACAACATTAATCGCACTTGGGGTGTTTTTAGAAAGCTCCGCCAAATAAGCAAAACCACCTACATCGGCTAATAGGTCTTTACTTTCAAGACTTTCTGAAAGGGTAATTAAATCTATTGGTGTCCCTTTGCTGACCAAGGTATGCATTTCAGAAAAAATCAATTGATGATGACGCGAGTAAAAATCCCGCTCAGTGATCATTTCAGATACCGCATCCCAACGTTGATTATCAAGCATCAAGCTACCCAGCACCGCTTGTTCAGCTTCGATTGAGTGCGGTGGAAGCTTGATATTGTGCAGATTTGATTTTTTCGTATCTTGATTTTTATAATCTTTGTTTATGCTTGTTTCATTAGTGTTCATTACATTCATCTTTTTAATTCATTCATTTTTAAATAATCTAATTTATCTAATCAGTTATTTTAGAAACAAGGGGCCTAAATCCTGTGTTGGTATTTGATATTCAGATGGGTAATCCACCTGAACCAAGTATAACCCGTCAGGTTTTGCCGTTGCAGCAGCTTGCGTTCTGTCTTTAGCTTGTAATAACTCATCAATCCATTTTGGATGCTTATTACCAGCACCTACTTCAAGTAAACTGCCTACAATATTGCGCACCATGTGGTGAACAAATGCATTGGCTTTAATATCAACAACAATATATTCACCTTGTCGCCAAACTTCAATATGGTGAATATTACGCCATGGGGTTAATGATTGACACTGCGCCGCTCTAAACGAGGTAAAATCATTTTCACCTAATAAATATTGTGCAGCTTGATGCATTAAGGTTTCGTCCAGTGGCAAATAATAATGTGATACTCCTTTAGCTAAAATCGCCGGTCTATAACGGTGATTATAGATCACATAACGGTAACGCCGAGCCGTTGCGCTAAATCTAGCATGAAAGTTATCATCAACCATTTGTGACCAGCGCACTGCAATATTATTAGGTAAATGCGAATTAACTCCCATTGTCCAAGCACTAGGTGATCGCACTGTTTGGGTTTCAAAATGAATAACTTGCCCTGTTGCATGTACACCGGCATCGGTTCGACCAGCGCAAAATACGTTTATTGGTGAATTAGCAATAATCGATAGCGCAGATTCCAGCCGCTCTTGGATGGAGTCAACAGCGCGTTGCCGTTGCCAGCCAAAGTAATCACTACCATCATATTCAATACCCAGAGCAATTTTACAGGTAGTCATTAATGAGGATCTCAAGTGTCTCAATTAGCATTAGCGCACCCAAATAACGGATATTATCAGCAACAGACCAAAATTGAATTTGTTCATAATGACCATAACTGTGTCTTAAATTCGATAATTTAATAGTTAGCTGATTTTCTGATTCAGCGCTGACTTCAGTTACCGGAGTTGGTAAGTTATCGTTTTGCACCTCAACACCAAACTCACCAAAACGGGTCATATCTAATTCAATTGGCAAGCTGCTTGATACATTAATGGCTTGTGACACGCCATAAAACACCGGCACAATAACTGACTCAATCGAGACCGGTAAATCATAATTACTAAGTACTTTACGAATTTGGTTAACTTGTGACTTTTCACCTAACATTGAGTCATGATGTTCGTGCGATATAGGTAATAAGTTAAATGCCAATTGTTTGTCAAATAATTCATTATCAACTGGCATACCATTTAGTAAACGAGCACTTTGTCCAGCAAGCTCATCAACACCAGGCTTACCATACAAAGATGCAGGAATAAAACTGGTAGCATGTAAATTAGTTAATAATTCAATGTCAGTTAAAGACGCAACACATCGCAACAATTGGCATACAGTCGCACTTGCTACCGCTATAATGTTTTCATTACGATATTCGGTTAACACACTATTATTAACTTTTGGCACGACTAATGGAATGTGGTCTTGCTCGGCAAAATAACCACTTGCATCAATAACCACACAACCCGATTCTGCCGCAATTTGCGCGTAATTTTCACTAACTTTAGCGCTAGCCACAAAAAAGGAAAAATGACACTGGCTCCAGTCCATTTGTGCGCTATCGGTGACAGTTAAATTTTTGCCAGCATAACGAACAACTTCGCCAGCACTATTATCACTACCAACTAAATAGAGGTTGTCAATTTTTAAACTATTCTCTTGTAAACTACGTTGTTGTAATAATTCAACTAGCGCAGAACCCACTTGTCCTGTCGCACCAACAATAGCAATATTCCATGCAGACATATTTATAACCCAACTAATAAAAAAATTTAGCGATAATTATACCACTATATTGTTCAATATAGCGGAAAAAGATATTTGGTAGTAGCAATAGATGATTATATCTTATCGAGTAGTTTATATAAATATATAAATAATTCATTGTGTTAAATTTACTTTATTGTTTTAACCTTTCAATGATTTAGTCTTATTCAAATCTGCATGAACTAATGTATCTTTTGCAAATAAATTTTATGATAACCAATGAGTATAGGTTATTACCTCCCATACTAATTGGCTAATTCACTTTCTATGTGTTTTATTGCTTGTCGTTGCTGTTCAATTAAACAAGTCAACACTTTGTTTAAATAAGGATCAATATCCCGTTCGTAAATTGGCGCTAGCGTTGTTAAACAAGCTTTATTCATATTATCATTTAACAGTGAAAACGATTCTTGCTGATGTTTTTTGTTATCAAGCAATTTTATTTTCTTTTTTAGCTGATCTTGATAATAATTATATACTCTAAAACCAAGGCTATAATCAGAAGAACCAGTATTAGGCAATTGATTAAAAAGTTCAATTGACTGTTCTAATGTTATACCGTACTCAACAGCGCCTTCATGAAAATAGGTATTAAATTGATTTGGGTAAATGATTTGGTAAGTTGCTTCTGGCGCTCCAATTAATACTTCTTTAAGCATAAATTTCATATTACTTGTATCAATATTGTAATGTTTCCACAATCGAGGAAATATTCCAGACTGAGATTCTACTGGTTCTGATTTTATAGACAATAATGTATAAATATCGCCACTTGGTGCTATATAGTAATATTGAAAACCATGCCAAAGATCTGGATTATCAGAAAAAGCGTTATTTGCTAATAATAGTTTATCACTTACCTGATTTTTGTTGATCAAAGATAATGTAATATTTCTTCCTAAATTAGGTAAATATTCTTGATTTTTGCTATCAGGGTTAGCTAGAGCAATGCCCAATTTCAGTTGAAAATCGTTACCATTATAAACAAAAGAATTATCATTGATTAAATCATCTAATTTTTTAAAATCAAATTTTAAATTATGCAATGGGCAACGACTGTTATATTTTATCTTTTCTTTTTTATCAAGTTTTTGATATTCATCTTCGTTCCTTAAACAATCCTGTTCTAATTGATATAAATCAACCCTAGCAAAGAATGGCTCACCACGATATTTTGGATTAATATCAAGAGTATGACCATAAGTAAAAAAACTCAGTATCAATAGCATTGCATTAAAGAAATGTATTAGTTTCATATATAATTATTACTACCTTATTATTAGCGAAGTAATTCAATTATATATTTTTTGTCAATTGAGTAAAACACGCTCTTTATCTGTTTATAGTGCACAATGCCATATCTATAACTAACGCTATATTCACTATACATTAATCCCTAGCTGTTGATTAATTATTTACTCATATTTTTAATTACCAAGCTGACATTACACTCTATTTGGTCATGTATTAAGGTGAAAATATGGTTGCTTCCATAATTTTCAATCAAACATATTAATTTGAGCTTTATTAAATAAATTATGATGGATGTTTTGGAACACAGATCCAAAAAATAAATGCTATCGGATTACAAATTGGAAGCTTACCGCTAAAGTAATCAACCATAGTTATCACTTAAGATTATTCATTATGGCAAAAAGCACACTATCAACCATTGCAAAACAAGCTAATTTATCAATAGCCTCAGTATCAAGGGTTTTAAATAAACCCCATTTAACCTCGCCAATGACGCAATCTAAAGTGTATAAGGCCATTGAAGAACTAAATATTGACATTCATGACAATTTTAAATCATCGATGAATGCTAATGGCTCAAATAAAATACTTGTACTTGATAATCAATTTATCACTCGAACTTTAATAAATTGTGGTTTAGAACAAACCTTGAAACAGGCAGGTTATATCATTTTTTATTTTCGCTTTCCTTATCAAACTAAAAAAGATATTTATTATTTAATTAAATATATTAATCAAAACAATTTTGCAGGCATTTTAATCATTAATGATGCACCCTATTTATCAGAATTAAGACATTTTAAAAAAATCTTACCGCCCTTTGTCCTAGCTAATCATTTTTCGCTTAATTATGCATGTGTCTATTTTGACCATTTAGTCATTGGCTACCAAATAACGCAATATTTGCTAAATAATTCACATACTAAAATCGCAGTTTTATTTAATGATAACAATAATCATAGCTCCATACTTTTTTTGCAAGGCTATAAACAAGCTTTGTTAAGAAAAAATATAACGATTAATACAAATTATCTTATTCCAAATTGCATTACTTATGAGCATGGCAGATCAGCAATTAAAAGGCTAATCGATAGTAATAATCCCCCAACAGCTATTGTCTGCTGTGATAATACAAATTTAAATTATTTGGATGAAAATTACCACAACGAACAACATTACCTATCGCCTTATAGTGTCGTTTTAGGAGCTTTACATCAGGCCAATGAAAGTGAAGCTCAACTTATGCAGCCATTAATCATTACTTATCTTAGTCACTCACAAAATAGGCAATATAATGAATTAGATAGGTTAAGCCGAATAAATAAGCCTTTGTATGAAATGGGGAAAGCGTCTGCAACTTTACTTTGCAAACGCATACACAATAACAAGAAAACAATCAAACAATGCCATATTATTGAAGCTGAATCAATATTTTATTAAGCCATACATTTAAATAGTCTTTTTACTAACTTTGTTTTAGCCAATAACACTAAAAACTATATACAATACAATGGTATATTAAGAGATTGATACTAAGCGTTTTGGTGACAGTTGCCTAAATCGTTGCGTTCCTACGCCAATAAATTGTTTGCCTTGATAGATTCTTACTTGCGTTTCAACTGGTATGCTATTATCAAGTTCAATACTCCGCCCGAATAAAATGTCTTTACCTTGCTCATCAGTTAATGTCACTTTTTGGCAATCTTGTAAGGGGCTATCAATTGGCATTAGCAACTCATCTTTCAACACCATATTTTGTAAATCATCTAAAGTGACCATTTTTTCAATTGGGTAATTGGCAACTTGTAATCGTCTTAAATAAATAACATGTGCCCCACAATCCAGTAGCTCACCTAAATCATCAATAATGGTTCGAATATAGGTTCCTTTAGAGCAATGTATCTCTAACGTTAATTCGTTTTTTATGGTATCAAATTGGATAAATTGATTGTCATAAACGGTAATAGGTCTTGCCTCTCGCTCAATAACAATACCTTGGCGAGCATATTCGTAAAGTGGTTTACCTTGATATTTCAATGCCGAAAACATGGTTGGCACTTGTAAAATGTCACCGCGAAAATGCGTTAATGCTTCATTAATTTGCGACTCGCTTATGTTAACGGGTTTGCTACAAATAATTTGACCATCAGCATCAGAGGTATCAGTACGCTCGCCGAGTTTAGCTATTACTCGATAACGTTTGTCTGAATCCAATAAATACTGTGAAAATTTGGTCGCTTCACCAAAACAGATAGGCAGCATGCCTGTCGCTAATGGATCAAGTGCCCCTGTATGCCCTGCTTTTTTGGCATTAAATAGTTTTTTCACCTTTTGCAGTGCGTCGTTTGATGTCATACCTTGTGACTTATCTAGCAACAAAACGCCGTGAATATCACGGCGGGCTTTTTTTATATTCATCATTTTTATATTGAAACACATGTTTACCTGAAAATTTTGACAAATATCAGGGTTGTTTTTAATATTAATCTTTGTGACGCTCATTATCTTGTTTAATCACATCCGCAACCAAACTCGACATCTGCATACCTTTAACTAATGACTCATCATAAAAGAATTTGATTTCAGGAATGATTCGCAAGCTCATAGCTTTGCCAATTAAGGTACGAATATAACCTTTAGCTTCATTAAGGACTGTTAAACCTTGTTCGATAACTTGTGGATCATCATCATTTAAGAACGTCACAAAAACTTTAGCGTACGAAAGATCACGCGAAATATCAACACCTGAAACGGTTACCATGCCTAAACGTGGATCTTTAATTTCACGTTGTAGGATAATTGCAATCTCTTTTTGTAATTCATGTCCAACCCGAGATGAACGATTAAATGCTTTTGCCATATCTATTTCCCTTAAAAAATGAATAAGCAAGGCTAAACCTTGCTTATAACATTAATATGTTGTAATTAGATCGTACGTTTGATTTCGATAGTTTCAAAGACTTCAATCGTATCGCCAACACGAACATCGTTGTAGTTACGCACACCAATACCACATTCTGTTCCGTTACGCACTTCGTTAACATCATCTTTAAAGCGACGTAATGATTCGAGTTCACCTTCATAGATAACCACGTTATCACGTAGAACACGAATTGGGTTGTGACGTTTAACCACACCTTCGGTTACCATACAACCGGCAATTGCACCAAATTTAGGTGATTTAAATACATCACGCACTTCAGCAAGACCAATAATTTCTTGTTTGTATTCTGGTGCAAGCATACCGCTCATGGCTTGTTTAACTTCGTCAATCAGATCATAAATTACTGAATAGTAACGAAGATCTAAGTTTTCTGATTCAATTACTTTACGTGCGGATGCATCAGCACGAACATTAAAGCCCAAAATAATCGCATTTGATGCAGCAGCTAGAGAGGCATCAGTTTCTGTGATCCCCCCCACTCCTGATCCGATAATTTTAACTTTAACTTCATCTGTTGAAAGTTTAAGTAATGAGTCAGAAATCGCTTCAGCAGAACCTTGAACGTCCGCTTTTAATACGATATTGAGTTCAGAAACATCGCCTTCTGTCATGTTAGTAAACATGTTTTCAAGTTTCGCTTTTTGCTGACGAGCAAGTTTTACATCACGGAATTTGCCTTGTCGATAAAGAGCAACTTCACGCGCTTTCTTTTCGTCACGTACAACGGTGGCTTCATCACCAGCAGATGGCACACCAGACAAGCCGAGGATTTCAACCGGTATCGATGGGCCCGCTTCTGTTACTTCTTTACCAAGTTCATTGCGCATAGCTCGAATGCGCCCATATTCAAAGCCACAAAGAACAATGTCGCCTTTACGTAAAGTTCCTGATTGGACAAGTACTGTTGCAACAGAGCCTCGACCTTTATCAAGGAACGACTCAATAACTACGCCACTTGCCATACCTGATTCGTATGCAGTCAGTTCAAGCACTTCAGCTTGTAATAAAATAGCTTCAAGAAGTTGATCAATACCAGTTCCCGCTTTTGCCGAAACATGAACGAACTGAGTATCTCCGCCCCAATCTTCTGACATGACACCATATTGGGCTAGTTCACCTTTTACACGCTCGGGATCGGCTTCTGGTTTATCAATTTTGTTTACCGCAACAACCATTGGCACATTTGCCGCTTTAGCATGTTGGATAGCTTCAATGGTTTGTGGCATAACGCCATCATCAGCTGCAACAACAAGCACGACTATATCAGTTGCTTTAGCACCACGAGCACGCATTGATGTAAAAGCCGCATGACCTGGAGTATCTAAGAACGTAATTTCACCATTAGCGGTTTTCACATGGTAAGCACCAATGTGCTGAGTGATCCCCCCCGCTTCGCCTGAAGCAACTTTTGCTTTACGAATATAATCAAGTAATGAAGTTTTCCCGTGGTCAACGTGTCCCATAATGGTTACAACAGGGGCACGAGAGACTTTTTCTGCACCAGTATCACGATCACTCATTAGTAATTCTTCTAGTTCATTTTCACGACGAAGAACAACTTTATGCCCCATTTCTTCAGCAACAAGTTGCGCTGTCTCTTGATCAATGACCTGATTGATGGTTGCCATCGCACCCATTTTCATCATAGTTTTGATTACTTCTGAACCTTTTACTGCCATCTTATTAGCTAGTTCAGCCACAGTGATGGTTTCACCAATAACAACATCACGATTAACCGCTTGAACTGGTTTATTAAAGCCCTGTTGTAAGGTACTTTTGCCTTTCTTTTTATGACCACTACGTGTTGCTGCGCGAGCTTCTTCTCGCTCTGCTTTACCTTCTGATAATTTGCTACCTTTTTTCTGCTTGGTCTGTTTAGTGTTACGACCTCGACCACGAGCACTTTCAACTTCACGATCGGTATCGTCTTCAGCTGCTCTGGCGTATTTAGAGGTCGTCACATGATAATCTTCATCTTCGGTATTATCATTATCTTCAACAGCGTTATATTGTTCAGCTAGCTTACGAGCTTCCTCTGCCATGCGTTTAGCATCTTCCTCTAATTTTCGGCGATTTTCTTCTTCAGCTTTACGTTTAATTTCGTTAGCTTCTGCCTCTAAACGTGCTTTTTCTTCTTGGGCTTTTTTCACTTTTGGATCAACTGAGTGTTCTTGCGCAGCTTTAGCTTTTTCTTCTTGAGCACGTTTTTTCGCTTCTTGCGCAGCTTTCTTTTCTTTTTCCTCAGCTTCTTTGCGGGCTTTTAATTCGGCTTCTTCCTTCGCTTTTTGCTCAGCTTCAAGACGAGCCTTTTCTTGCTCTGCAGCAATTTCGGCTGGATCGCGTTTGACAAAAGTTCTTTTTTTACGAACTTCTACTTTGATTTCCTTGCTTTTGCCACCACCGCTCGACACATTTAAGGTTGAGTGCGTTTTACGTTGCAATGTTAACTTTGTTGGGCCTTGCTGAGGTTTTAAATAAGCAAGCAAAGCTTCTTTTTCCTTTTGTGTCACAGTATCAGATGCTGATTTATTCATACCTGCATCGGCAAACTGTTGCAAAAGTGTTTGCACTGGAGTGTTTATCTCTTGAGCCAGTGTTTCGATTGATACTTTGGTCATGTATTACTTTCCCTCAATTATTCATCTGCAAACCAACAAATATTACGTGCAGCCATAATAAAATCGCCAGCTTGTTCGCTTGTTAAGCCTTCAATATCATTTAGATCATCGGTACCTTGTTCTGCTAAATCTTCCAAAGTAATGATGTCATGTTGCGCTAGTTGATAGGCTAATTCTTGTGTCATACCTGGCAATTCGAGTAAATCTTGCGCAGGTTGTTTATCACCACTATTTGCTAGAGCCATTGTTGTCAATGCGTCTTTTGCTCGGCTTCTCAATGCTTGAACCAAATCTTCATCCAATTCATCAATTTCAAGCAACTCGTCAACTGGCACATAGGCAAGCTCTTCGAGCGAAGTAAAGCCCTCTTCAACTAATAACTGTGCAAGTCCTTCATCAATATCAAGATGTTTAATTAAATTATTGATTGCAGCAAAAGATTCTGCATGGTGTTTTTCTTGCAACTCTTCGGTAGTCATCACATTTAGTGTCCAACCAGTAAGCTGAGAAGCTAAACGAATATTTTGACCATTTCGACCAATAGCCTGCGGTAAAGTTTCGGCATTGACAGCTACATCCATGGTGTGCTTATCTTCATCAACAACAATCGAAACAACATCAGCTGGTGCCATGGCGTTAATTACATATTGTGCTGGATTATCATCCCATAAAACAATATCAACACGCTCACCACCAAATTCATTCGAAACAGCTTGAACTCGTGCACCACGCATTCCCACACAAGCACCGACAGGGTCAATACGACGGTCATTACTACTCACCGCAATTTTAGCACGGGAACCAGGATCACGAGCCACGCCTTTAATGTCAATCATTTCTTCACCAATTTCTGGTACTTCAATACGGAATAGCTCTTCCATCATTTCTGGATTTGAACGACTAACGCAAAGTTGTGCGGGTTTATTGTTTTGCTCAATTAGATATAAAATACCACGTACACGGTCACCAATTCGGAAGTTTTCACGCGGTAACATATCATGACGCGACATCATGGCATCTGCATTATTGCCTAAATCTAGGATCACACTGTCGCGATTGGTTTTTTTGACAATACCAGTCACAATATCACCAATACGATTTCTAAACATGTCAATTACCATGGCACGTTCAGCTTCACGTACTTTTTGCACAATGACTTGTTTCGCTGTTTGTGTGGTAATACGGTCAAAAGCTACCGATTCAATTTGCTCTTCAACATAATCACCCAGTTTGACAGATGCATCTTCATATTGTGCTGCATCCAACGTCATTTCTTTAGTTGGTTGCGTAACTTCATTAACCACAAGCCAACGGCGGAAAGTGTCGTAATCACCTGTTTTATGATCAATTTTTACTATAACATCAATATCAACAGCGTGCTTCTTTTTAGTGGCCGTTGCTAATGCGGTTTCTAATGCTTCGAAAATTTTATCGCGCGTAAGCGCTTTTTCGTTTGATACCGCTTCAACAACAGCTAAAATTTCTTTATTCATCCTTTACACCCGTACTCTATTTAAGGTTAAAATTAGGTACTATATTCGCTTTTTGAATGTTACTAAAAGCAAACACTTCATCATTATCATCCACAGTTAATGTAATCATCTCATTATCAATAGACTTAATACGTCCTTTCCACTTACGCTGGTTAGCAACAGCAATACGTAAACTAATTGCGACTTCTTCACCAACAAAACGTTGATAGTGTTCTATCGTAAACAAAGGCCTATCCATACCAGGCGATGAAACTTCAAGATTATAAGCATCCTTGATAGGGTCTTCGACATCAAGCACTGAGCTAATTTGTCGGCTAACATCAGCACAATTATCAACAGTTATACCATTTTCATTATCAATATAAACACGTAACACAGGATAACGGCCACGAATGTATTCAACACCAACTAATTCAAAGCCTAGTGCATTCACAGGTTCTTGAATGATATCGGTCAATTGCTGTTCTATATTAGCCAAACAAACCTCCACTGCAGAAAATAAAAAAGGGCATGAAGCCCAACATTCTTTTTAAACTTACGCTTAAATCTCAACACGCAAAAAAACCTCGACATGCGAGGCTTACATTTAAAAACTAACTATTAATGAAGCCACTTTATTTTAACTTCCAAACAATAACAGAATAGATGGTTTATGAATGAAAATTCAAGTGGTTGCGGGGGCTGGATTTGAACCAACGACCTTCGGGTTATGAGCCCGACGAGCTACCAAGCTGCTCCACCCCGCGATAGATGAATGAGAATTATACCGTATTTTGAATAAAATGCAACTTAAAATCCCATTAATTTTATTAAATATGCTTGAAGTTATCAAACAATATCACCTGTTACTTTAGATGTGGGTATCAATAAATTTAAGCATAACAATGAAATGAATATTGGCGCAATAACCGTTTTTTCAAGTCTATTATTGCGACCATTACTTATTACTATAATGACTGACTAGTTGCCTTTTTCATTGTTTGAACAAAATGCGCTAACTGGCTAAGCATTTGTTCAGGATTATCAAGATTTTTCTCAATAATTTTAACCGTTGCCGAACCACTAATGGCTCCTGCCGCACCTGATTTAATCGCTTCGCTAACTTGATCTGGTTCGGAAATACCAAACCCTTGGATAGCAGGAGGAGCACCAAACTCCGTCAATTTTTGTAATAAATGAGTAAGGGGTTTATTAGCACGATTTTCCGTGCCTGTAACTCCAGCACGTGAGACTAAATAGGTATAACCTTTACCATGCTTAGCAATATTTTTAATGACTTCATCATTAGCATTAGGTGGACAAATAAAAATTGGCGCTATATTGTATTTTTCGGCCGCCACTGTAAATTCTTTTGCATATTCAACAGGTAAATCGGCAATCAATACCGAATCAATTCCCGCTTTGGTGCACTTGGCATAAAAATTGTCGATACCATTTTTGAAAACTAAATTAGCATAAATAAGTAACCCTATTGGAATATTAGCGTAATGTGCTCTAACATTACCTAAAATCTCAAAACACTTTTCAACGGTTATTCCTCTTTTAAATGCACGTATATTGGCATTTTGAATCGTTGGCCCATCAGCCATTGGATCTGAAAATGGGATGCCTAATTCTAAAGCATCAGCGCCTGATTCAATCAAGGTTTGGATGATTTTAAAAGACAGTTCTGGCGTTGGATCACCAACAGATACAAAAGGAACAAAAGCACCTCTTTTTTCGGCTGTCAATGTTGCAAACAGTTTTTGATAACGGCTCATTCAACTTCTCCTTTTGCTCTTAAAATGTCATAAACGGTAAAGATATCTTTATCGCCACGGCCTGATAAGTTCACAATCAATAATTGTTCTTTGTTTGGGTTTTCTTTGATCATTTTAATAGCATAGGCCAAAGCATGAGATGACTCTAATGCTGGGATAATACCTTCACTACGTGATAAAGCCTTAAAAGCGTCTAATGCTTCATCATCAGTAATTGAAACGTAATCTGCTCGACCAATGCTATCTAAGTAAGCATGCTGAGGACCAACTGATGGAAAATCTAATCCAGCTGATATTGAGTAGGATTCTTCAATCTGTCCTTCATCAGTCTGCATCATAGGTGATTTCATACCAAAGTAGATGCCAAGCTTACCATGTTTTAACGAAGCACCATGTTCACCACTTTCAATACCATGTCCGCCAGGTTCAACACCAATTAATCTGACCGTTTTTTCTTCAATAAAATTAGCAAACATACCAATTGCATTTGAACCACCACCAACGCAAGCAATTACTGCATCAGGTAGGCGCCCTTCTTTTTCAAGGATTTGTTGTTTAGCTTCACGGCTGATCATCTGTTGAAATTCACGTACAATTGTTGGGAAAGGATGCGGACCCGCTGCCGTACCAAGCATATAATGGGCTTTTTCATAACTTCCAGACCAATCACGCAATGCTTCGTTACAGGCATCTTTTAAGGTTGCAGATCCTGTTTCAACGGGAATTACTGTTGCGCCCATCAATCGCATTCTAAATACGTTAGGTGCTTGGCGTTTAACATCTTTTGCACCCATATAAATTCGGCATTTTAAGCCAAGTAGTGCGCAGGCTAAAGCCGAAGCAACACCATGTTGCCCTGCACCTGTTTCGGCTATAATTTCAGTTTTGCCCATTCTTTTAGCAAGCAATGCTTGTCCTAAAACTTGGTTAGTTTTGTGCGCACCACCATGCACTAAATCTTCTCTTTTTAAGTAAAGCTTGGTTTTGGTGCCTGCCGTTAGATTTTTACATAAAGTTAATGCTGTTGGTCTACCTGCATAGTTAACTAATAAATCGTTAAACTCTTTCTTAAAGTTTGGATCGTTGATTGCAGAGATAAAAGCATCTTCAAGTTGTTCAAGCACTGGCATTAATATTTGGGGAACATATTGCCCACCAAATTCGCCAAAGTAAGGGTTTAACTTAGACATAACTATTCCTTTTTTTAGATAAAAATTTAATTTGTTCAAATACAGCTTGGATTTTTTGTTTATCTTTTATTCCGGGTAAAACTTCAACGCCTGAGTTAAGATCAACACCAATGACACCCGTTGCTATAGCTGATTTTATATTTTGTGGGTTAATGCCACCAGCTAAGATGACATTATTTAAATTATGATCAGTAAGTATAGACCAATCAAAATGTTTGCCCGTACCACCAGCTCCATTATCAAATACGTAACGAGAAACTAATGAATTACTATATTTGGGCATAACATCACCAATACTCAATGCTTTCCATATTTGGCAATCTTTTGGTAACTGGTAACGTAATTTTTGTATATAATTGTCATCTTCATCGCCATGCAGTTGAACTGCATATAGAGATAGTTGTTTTGCTATTTGGCACACAATTTCGATCTCTTCATTTTGAAAGACCCCTACCCAATTAAGTGGTGCTCCTGCAATCACTGTTCGAGCTTTAACTGGTTGTATATAACGAGCAGAATTTGGAGCAAAAATCAAACCGCCATAGACCGCACCCGCTTGATAAGCACTTACAGCATCTTCGACACGGGTTAAACCACAGACTTTATTTTCACCCAACATCACTTTACGAATTGCCAGTTCTAAATTAGGTTCAGACATCAATGCACTGCCGATTAAAAAGCCATTAGCGTAAGTACTGAGCTCTTTAACCTGATTGTGAGTATAAATGCCCGATTCACTAATAATTATGCGATTATCAGGAATGGATTTAGATAACACTTTTACCCGATTTAGATCAACCGTCAGATCCCTTAAATTACGATTATTAATGCCGATTACTTTAGCACCAAGTTGAATAGCTCGCTCGACTTCATCTTCAGTGCTAGCTTCAGTTAATATCCCCATGTTAAGTTGATGAGCAATATGGCTTAAGTGCCGATATTCATCATCAGTCAATACAGATAGCA
This sequence comes from Gilliamella sp. Nev5-1, assembly GCF_001690895.1. Lineage (NCBI taxonomy): Bacteria > Pseudomonadati > Pseudomonadota > Gammaproteobacteria > Orbales > Orbaceae > Gilliamella > Gilliamella sp. Nev5-1. Next base: position 75,111 of record NZ_LZHO01000089.1, read on the forward strand.
TTAATAGTATCGCATCGGCTTGATAATAACGAGCTAAATAGATTTGGTATTCGTCGATAATAAAGTCTTTACAAAGCACTGGTTGTGTGACTTGATTACGAACTAACGGCAAAAATTCAAAACTACCTTGGAAATATTTTTCATCAGTCAGCACCGATATTGCCGAAGCATAATTTTTGTACACTCTAGCGATATGGGCTGGATCAAAACCATTTCGAATCAATCCCTTTGATGGTGATGCTTTTTTACACTCTAAAATAAACACATTTTTGCGTTGATTTAGTGCCTGATAAAAATCACGATCACTTGGCATTACCATTGATTTAAATGTATCAAGTGGTCTTATGGCTTGTTGTTCAACGAGCCATATCTGTTTATCTTTAATGATCTTTTTTAATACTGTTGCCATTTCAACATCTTTTGCTAAGGCTGCAATTGTCATGTTATTCTCCATTTGTTATCTTGCGGCTAATTGTTGTAATAGCAAATAAGCTTTACCACTATGCATCATTTCGATTGCTCGCTGAGCATTTTGTTTTAAATCTGAATCGCCAAACAAGCTCATTAACATCGCGACATTAGCGGCAATTGCTGATTCATGTGCGGGTTTACCATGACCTTGTAAAATAGCAATTAACATATCACGATTCTGTTCAGGTGTCCCACCTTCAATATCTTTTAAGGTAAATGTCGGCAACCCAAAATCATCTGGAGTCAGCGTAAAATAGTCAATTTGACCCTCCTTAACTTCGGCTACTTGAGTTTCACCATGAATAGCAACTTCGTCCATACCCGCACCATGCACCACATAAGCATGTTTGTAGTTAAGCATTTTTAATGTTTCAGCAATCGGTTTAATCAAATCTGGATGATATACGCCTAATAAAATCCGTTTTGGACGAGATGGGTTAATCAACGGCCCTAACACATTAAAAATAGTTCGTGTTTTTAACTGCTGACGAACTAACGCTGCATGGCGAAAACCTGAATGATATTGCTGAGCAAACAAGAAGCATACGCCAAGATTGTCTAATGCCTGCCGAGATGCTTGTGCAGACATATTCAATTTAATACCCAAAGCGGAAAGCACATCTGAGGATCCCGATTTGCTTGATACACCACGATTACCATGCTTAGCCACTTTATAACCTAATGCAGCTGCCACAAAGGCACTTGCCGTTGAGATATTAATACTATTAGAGCCATCGCCACCAGTGCCAACAATGTCGGTAAAATCATAATCTGGCACGTCAAAAGCATCTGCATTTTCAAGCAAGGCCTGCGTTGCACCGGCAATTTCATCAGGTGTTTCACCGCGCACTTTCATACTAATAATTGCAGTAGCTAATACTGTTGGTTCTATCTTACCTTGAATAACTAAATTGAATAATATTTTACTTTCTTCTTGTGTGAGCAATTGCCCTAAATATAATTTATTTAGCACAGGTTGAATGTTGTACTCTTGCTTATCGACTATAGCTTCTTGTTTTGACTTTCCTTTTTTCTCTGATGAATTAAGCGCCCAATCAATAGTTTGTTCTAGTAATTTTCCCCCTTGAATAGTTAAAATCGATTCAGGGTGAAACTGAAAACCACAAACCCGATCTTCATCATTACGTACCGCCATGACAATATTATTGAAAATCGCATTAATAGTCAGATTTTTTGGGATATTTTCTCCTTTTAAAGAGTGATAACGCGCAACAGGTAGTGGGTTTGGTAATCCTGTAAACATTGCTTGCTCATCATGCTCAATTAAAGATGCCTTACCATGCAAAATATCGCCAGCTGGCACAATCGATCCCCCATAGGATTCCACAATAGCTTGATGACCAAGGCAGATACCAATAATGGGCAATTTACCTTTTAAACGTTTTAACAGTTCTGGCATGCATCCAGCATCACTTGGTGCTCCTGGACCTGGTGATAACATTAAAATAGGGTTTTGCATTTGTGATAATTTTTCAATAATTACATTTGCAGGAATAGTATTTCGATAAATCGTCACACAATGCTTACTATTGCGTAATTGATCGACCAAGTTATAAGTAAAAGAATCAATATTATCAATAAATAAGATATTAGCCATTAGAATACACCTTCTACATTATGTGCTGCCATGATAGCTCGAATAACTGCACGTGCTTTATTACGTGATTCATCAGATTCTGATTGTGGTTCAGAATCTAGCACCACACCACTACCAGCTTGTACTGTCGCTATGCCATCTTCGACATAGGCACTACGAATCACAATACAGGTATCAAGATCGCCATTTGCGGTAAAATAGCCAACAGCACCACCATAGCTACCACGTTTAACTTTTTCTGATTCAGCAATTAATTGCATCGCACGAACTTTAGGGGCTCCTGTTAATGTTCCCATATTCATAGTGGCTTGATAAGCATGAAGCGCATCTAAATCACTTCGTAACTGACCAACCACACGCGAAACTAAATGCATCACAAAAGAGTAACGATCCACTTTTAGCAAATCTTTGGTATAACGGGTTCCGGGTTTACAAATACGTGCTAAATCGTTGCGCGCTAAATCAACTAACATTAAATGTTCGGCTAGTTCTTTTTTATCGGTGCGCATTTCAAGTTCTAACCTACTATCTAAATCAAAATCAATTTCACCATTTGTGGTTAATCCACGTGGACGAGTACCGGCAATTGGATAGATTTCAACTTGGTTGGTTGCTTTAGTATATTTAAGTGCGCTTTCAGGTGATGCGCCAAATAAGACAAAATCTTGATCTTGCATATAAAACATGTAAGGGCTTGGGTTATGGATTTTTAATACCTGATAAGCAGATAACGGCTCAGGGCAAGGTAGTGAAAAACGCCGTGATGGTACAGCTTGAAAGATCTCCCCCTGCTGAATAGCATCTTGCATCTTTTTCACCATCGTGTTGAAATCATCATCACTTTTATTACAAGTCACATTAATATTAGCAAACGATTTTGTATAAATGGGCTTCATTGGTTGATTTAACGTTGCTTGTAGGTCAGCTAATCTTAATGTCAACCGTTCAATTTCTAGTGCATCAGACGTAAAGGCTGTTGATTTTAAAATTGACACATGATCCTGATGATTTATTTCTAATAATGTTTCTGCTAAATAAAAACAGAAATCTTGGCAACGTTGCTCACAGGGCAAAATAGGAAGCTGTTCAAAACTAGCGACAAGGTCATAACAAAATAGGCCGCCAACAAAAATTGCATCTTGCCCATATTGTTCGGTATTATCTACAATAGTTAATAAGGTTCTTAATACATCAAAGACGGATAATGACTTTAACCTTGAATCTTCATCTTGCATATTATTAATAGTAGGAAATACCAATTTAAGCGTTTGTTCATTCAGTTGGATATTATCTAACTTATCTAAAAAGTTTTTTTGTAATAAAGGTAATAGTTTTTCGCCATTTTTAGTCAAAGCCTTAACAGTTACTTCATTGTTAATTGCTGAAATACGTAAGGCACTATCAACAATCATGACACTTTTAATTCCTTGCTTATTATCTATTTCAGCAGATTCAAGCAACAATGTTGCAGGTCTACTATCACATAATTGATAAAACACTTGGGCGGGATTTTGATAATAATCAATCGTTTTGGTGATCTGCGTTAGTACGTGCTTGTTCATTGTTGTCTCTCTATTTATGTTTAATTTTAATTCATACCGATTTTTACTTTGCTTAAAACAAAAAAACCCGCCTAGTGCGGGTTTTGTAAATTAAGACAATACTTCACTACATTACCCACAAAAAGCAATGCACCACCAACCAAAGCTAGCGACTTGACAAAGGTGAGAAAAGAAATATTGACGTTTCATTATGTTATCTGTTTAAAGTAAATTTTGTACTATTAAACTAGTTCATTGATTCTATGTCAAGTAAATAATAACATATAAAAATTTATCACTTCCTAATTAATAAACGAGATAAAAAACAAAGATTCAATTATTCTTCAATTTTTTGATCAAATCGACAATATCCCATCCCTCTTTTAACGTAAGCGTCTCGCACTTGACTGCAAGGATAGCTTTTTTTAATTTCTTGTTCTAATTTACTTTGCTTATCCCATGGTAAATTTTGAGATTTAACATTTTGCAACTTATCAACGCATGAATTATAGGTATTAACAAATTCGAACAATCATAAATTTCATTATAAAAATCAATTATAACTAGTCAAATAATAAAATAATGCTTAGAATAACTAGTCATATTTAATTATAAATATAAGGAAATTAAACTATGCCAGTATTTTATATCGCCATCTGTGTTATTGTTTTACTTGCTTTAATCACCGTTTTGAAAGGCATTACTATTGTTCCCCAAGGTTATCAATATACTATTGAGCGTTTTGGTAAATATACACATACACTTGAACCAGGTTTAAACATCATTATCCCTTTTATGGATGGTGTTGGTCGTAAAATTAATATGATGGAACAAGTTCTTGATATTCCATCACAAGAAGTGATATCGAAAGATAACGCCAATGTACAAATTGATGCCGTGTGTTTTATTCAAGTGCAAGAAGCTGCCAGGGCAGCATATCAAGTTAATCAATTAGAACGTGCTGTGATTAATTTAATGATGACCAATATTCGTACCGTTTTAGGTAGTATGGAATTAGATGAAATGTTATCCCAACGTGATCACATTAATTCTAAGTTACTAAATATTGTTGATGATGCAACAAGTCCTTGGGGAATAAAAATCACGCGCATCGAAATTCGAGATGTTCGTCCACCGGCAGAACTCATTGCTGCGATGAACGCACAAATGAAGGCTGAACGTAATAAACGTGCGGAAATTCTTGAAGCGGAAGGTATTCGTCAAGCAGCAATTTTACGCTCAGAAGGTGAAAAACAATCTGAAATTTTAAAAGCTGAAGGTGAAAAACAATCAGCCTTTTTACAAGCCGAAGCGCGTGAACGTGCTGCCGAAGCTGAAGCTAGAGCAACCCAAATGGTATCAGATGCCATTGCAGCAGGTAATATAAATGCCATTAACTACTTTGTTGCACAAAAATATACTGAAGCGCTACAACAAATTGGTTCAGCTGATAACAGTAAAGTTATTATGGTGCCTCTTGATGCGTCAAGTTTAATGGGCAGTATTGGGGGTATTGCTGAATTGCTTAAAAATACGAAATAGAAATCGAACTTTATACTTAAACACAATATTTCCTAAAACTTTTTGATAAAAGTCATGGATTATATGTTTGAGTTTTTTAACTTAATCGATTTTGAAGGTAGCGTAATGACTAATTTTTTTATGGTTTTTTATAATTCACCTCATTGGGTGTTTATCGCTTTAGGTGGTACTTTACTGATTGCTGAATTAATTGGCACAAGTGGGTATGGGCTTTGGGCTGGGTGTGCAGCCATAATTGTTGGTTTAATGGCTTGGGCATTACCACTTTCTTGGTCAACTTTATGGATCTTATTTGCAATTCTGACTGTGATATCTGCTTATCTTTGGTGGTTTTGGCTTCGAAGGAATGGACAAGGTAAATCCAGCAAAAGTGAAATCAATCAGCCTCAACAAGATTTAATTGGTATAAAAACTATTGTCACTGTCCCTATTGTTAATGGTTCGGGAAGAGTAAAAATCAAAGATGGAACTTGGCCAGCAAAATGTAATCAAGATCTTAACGCGGGCCAGCATGTTGAGGTTATTTCTGTTGATGGTTTAACTTTATATGTGCAACCGTTAAATAGATCATGACATTAGATTGTTTTTATCAAAAATAAAAGTACGCGTTCAAACGCGTATTTTTTTATGATCATAAAAGAGAAAAACGAATTACAAAAAAATGTCTTTCATCTGGGTAAATATCTAAAATCACCTTTTTTAAATCACTCAATGTCATATTCTCTTGTTTGGCATGTTCTTCAGTTAATTGTTCAAGAGTGATTGGTGTAACACTCATTATTTTTATGTTACAAAAGTATTCATTATTTTCAAAAGTACCAACACGTAACTCATCACCAACTTTAAAGTGTGATTCACTCCTATCGCGAATAGTAATAATTTTTAAACCAGCCAAAATATCAGACTTAAAGCGTTGGTAAAAAGTAATATCATTTTGCATAGTAATTCTCCTTGTAGTTAGCCATTCTACAGTTACTCTCCTTATTTACGCTAGGTGTAATTTGAATTTTATGTAATAAATTATTTGCAAATTTAAAACAGTATCAACTAATGAATATCTTTTACAAAAAGATATTCTAAAAAAGGTTTATGGGATTTTTAGTTTTATCATAAAGAATTTTCTATTTTTTGCAGTCCTATTTTGAGGGCGGCTAAACTAGGATGCTATCATGAATAGCATCCTACCAATACTTAGTGTGACATTGACATTTTAATGCACCTTTCGGAATTGGTACATAAGCGATTTTTTTATCAGTCCTTTGCTTATTATTGCGTACTTTCAGCACGGTTTTAACATCAAAGAAGATAATATCGTACACAACGAATAAGAATAAAATACTTAAACCAGCATGAGTATAATGATTAATAATATGATACATATTATCGATTTGTTGTACTGTAAAACTTCTATCTTCTACAATACGGGCAATTATATTCCTCCGCTAAATAAAAGAATTCTTTTAGTTGAGGATCCTAATTGAATAGTCTCAATACTAGTACCCAAGTGGTACAAATTAACAACCAGATAGCCGGAATGGTAGTTACCCAGATATTAGGTTAGGGTTATTGATAAAATCAGCTTGCCATTTTTCATCAGAAATAATAATGCAATAATCCGCTAATCAATCCAATCAAAATTGTAGGCAGTATACAAACCTCAACGGTAATTTCTCCTAAATATGTAAGCCAAAATAGCTACTAATCATAATACCAAACAACGAAAAAATGCAGTAACAGACTAATTTATGAGACAAATGAACAGTCACTTGCATAAGAGGGGGAATAATTGGTGTTTTACTGAGTTAATAAGCAATCACCAAAAACACAATTTGTTGAAGAAGTGTAGGACAAGATCGAATTCAAACACAATACTGACCGCAGAAATAAAAACGTCGACAGATGTCGACGAAAAATTAAAAATTTATTTATCAAGCAAAGTGAAAGTTTGCTTATCTTGTGTTGTAGAGTCACTACCAATAAACACATTAAATTTACCTGGCTCTGCAACGTATTGCATTTTGTCATTCCAGAATTTTAACATGTCATATTTAATAGTAAATTTTACTTTACCTTTTTCATGTGGTTTTAAGGTGATATTTTCAAAACCCATCAACTCTTTAACAGGGCGACTAACTGAAGCTGTAACATCTTGCAAGTAAAGTTGAACTGTTTGCATACCTTCCTTATCCCCAATATTTTCAACATTGACTGTAACAACAATTTCACCCTCTTTGTCCATTTCAGAGCTAGATAAAGAAAAATCCATAGCAAAGTCGGTATAACTTAAACCAAAACCAAATGGAAATAATGGCTCGTTTGGACTATCAAAATACGAAGTTGTATATTTCCCCATATTTTCGGTTCCACGTGGACGGCCAGTATTTAAATGGCTGTAATAAACAGGTATCTGCCCTACATTATTAGGAAAAGACATCGGCAGCTTACCAGAAGGGTTATGCTGACCAAATAATACATCAGCAATAGCATTACCCCCCTCAGTTCCTAAAAACCAAGTTTCAAGCATTGCATCAGCTTGAGCATATTCTTCAGTTAATGTTAATGGGCGGCCATTCATTAATACAATAACCAATGGTTTTCCAGTTTCTTTTAATGCTTTGAGCAATCGTTTTTGGCTTGCTTGTAAAGATAGATCTGTTCGACTTGATGATTCATGAGCCATGCCTTCGGCTTCGCCAACAAAGGCAATAACAACATCAGATTTCTTCGCTATATTAACAGCTTCGGCAATGATTTTATCCGCTGGCCTATCATCAAATTTAGTGTTTTCTCCATATAAATTTAAAAAACGATATAAATTTACATCATCAGAAAGATTAGCACCAAATGCGTAGCTAACTGATTTTGGGTTCTTAACTGTGTTTTTGATGCCTTCTAATGGTGTTACCGCCAAATTAGTACGCCCAGCACCCGACCAACTACCTAAAATATCTCGTTTTGAATTAGCTAATGGACCTATTACCGCAATTTTCTTATTTCTGGCTAGCGGTAAGATCTTATTCTCATTTTTTAATAGCACAATGCTACGACGAGCCACATCTCGCGCTTCTTCACGATGTAGGCGGTTATTTGAAAACATTGTCTCGATATCTAATTTTGGATCTAAATAGCGATTAGGATCACTAAATAGCCCCATATCATATTTAAGCTCAAGAACTCGGCGGCAAGCTTGATTTAATTGATCTTCGGTAATAGCCCCTTCTTTCACTAATTCAGGCAAAAATTGTAAGAAATATTCATCATTCATACTCATATCAATACCAGCTTTAATCGCAACGCGAACCGCATCTTTCGCATCGCTAGCCACACCATGGTTAATTAGCTCCCGAATAGCGCCATGATCACTAACCACAACACCATCAAAATGCCATTGATTGCGCAACACTTCGGTCAATAACCAATGGTTAGCTGTTGCAGGAATACCATTAACACTGACCAGAGAAACCATGACTGCACGGCTACCAGCATCAATTGCTGCTTTATAAGGGACAAGATATTCTTGGAACATTTTTCGTTCACTCATATCTGTGCTGTTATATTCACGCCCACCTTCAACTGCACCATAAAGCGCAAAATGTTTTACAGCCGTTGCAAGCGATTTTTTATCAGCAAGCGACTGTTTTTGCATTCTCTCAACAAAAATACGCCCCGCTTCGGATGTTAAATAAGGATCTTCGCCAAAACCTTCTGACACACGCCCCCATCTTGGATCGCGAGTAATATCAACCATTGGAGCCCAAGTGATGTTCAATCCATCGGCCGTGGCTTCTTCAGCAGATATTTCTGCCACTTTAGCTATTACACTACGATCCCAACTTGATGCAATACCTAAATTAATAGGGAATATGGTTCGGTGCCCATGAATGACATCAAACCCAAAAAATAGCGGGATTTTATTCGGAGATTTTAAAGCTCGTTCTTGCATTTGCGACAGATCAGGCTCGACAATGGTATTAAAAATACCACCAACTTCACCCACTTCAATGTTATCAAGCACTTTATCTAAAGTTAAATCGCCCCCAACACTAATCAAACGTAATTGGCCTGCTTTCTCTTGAATCGTCATTTTTGATAATAAATTATCAATAAAAACTTTCTTTGCTTCGCTATTGAGCTCTTGTGCAGATAGATATCCAGAAAAGATAAGAGAAAGTAAAAATAGAGCTAATTTTTTCATCATAATAAATATTGTTATAATTAAGAGGGTAGACAAGTAGATAGCATAACGTATTCATAAAAAAAAATCTTGCTCTTTACGCTACTTACATTAGTGTTTAAGAAATCATTTCTGTGATTACCTAATAATTCCATGCCCAAACATAGCTTTTCCTAGAAATTTTTTACCAAAATAAATTGTAATGTTTAAAGGACAATATTGTCGACATTTGCCGACAATATGAATTCAATAAAAGGTTAGTCTCTAAAATTAGTAAACTGAAACGGTTGACCAAATTCGCCATTTTTAACTAACGCTATAGTAGCTTGTAAATCATCACGCGATTTACCAGTAACGCGAACCTGTTCGCCTTGAACTTGAGCTTGTACTTTAATTTTGCTATCTTTGATTGCTTTTACAATCTTTTTAGCTAACTCTTTATCAATACCCTGTTTTAGTTTAACTGTAACACTATAGAGTTTGCCGCTATGCTCCATTTCTTCAGGGATTTCAAGCGATCCACCATCAATACCTCGCTTAGCTAATTTGTCGCGTAAAATATCAAGTAATTGTTGTACTTGGAAATCTGATTGGCTTGTAACTTTGATCGTTTCACTTTTTTCATTTAATTCAAACGATGCTTCAACATTTTTAAAATCCCAACGGGTCGTTAGCTCTCGGGTCGCATTTTCAACCCCATTTTTAACTTCTGGCATTTGGATTTCTGACACAATATCAAAAGAAGGCATAAATTCTCCTCTTCCAATGGTTAGGATTCTCAATTAAACCACTAATTGTAAATAAAATCATTGTCGCCTAATAATTTAGGCGGCTTCAACATGTAAACGTAAATTAATCAATAGTACGAAGTAACTCATTAATGCCCACTTTACCTAAAGTTTTAGCATCTACTTTTTTCACAATAACCGCACAATAAAGGCTATACTTGCCATCTTTGGTTGGTAAGTTACCAGAAACAACGACAGAACCTGCTGGCACTCGCCCATAATGTACTTCACCGGTTGCTCTATCGTAAATTTTAGTGCTTTGACCAATAAATACACCCATTGAAATGACACTGCCTTCTTCGACAATCACGCCTTCCACGATTTCACTACGAGCACCAATAAAACAATTATCTTCAATGATCGTTGGATTAGCTTGTAACGGCTCTAAAACACCACCAATACCGACACCACCTGATAAATGAACATTTTTACCAATTTGCGCACATGAGCCAACAGTTACCCATGTATCAACCATTGTACCTTCATCAACGTATGCGCCGATATTAACATAAGAAGGCATTAATACAGTATTACGCGCAACATATGCCCCTTTACGTGCAATTGCGGACGGAACAACACGGAACCCTTCTTGTTGGAATCTTGCTTCATCATACTCAGCAAATTTTAATGGAACTTTGTCATAATAGTTAGTCGGACCACCATCAATCAGTTGGTTTTCATTGATTCGGAAAGAGAGCAAAACTGCTTTTTTTAACCATTGGTGAGTAACCCAATCCCCATTAATCTTTTCGGCCACACGCATCTTACCGCTATCTAATAAATGGATACATTGGTTAATTGCATCGCGTGTTACTACATCTACATTAGATGGTGTTACTTCAGCACGACGTTCAAATGCTGCTTCAATAATAGTTTGTAATTGTTGCATCTCTCGTTTCCTTTAACGTTTAAGTCCGTTAGCAAATAATAAATGGATAAACAGTATAATATAATCCGCTTTGCTTTTTAAGTGGTTTAAGCAGATCACTAAATTCAGCACATTCTCTATCATTTTTTATAATTATCATTTGCGTAAAAAACTAAAACTCCACTATAAATAAAGCCAATAATATCGCTAGTATTCTTGATAAAACCTTATTCAACCTTTTTTATTAAAAATCGTAATTTATTTGGATAGTGGATCACAAATTCAGATCTTTAAATAACTAGTTATTTTATTCAAATATATGCTCGAACTCTCACAATATTTACAAAAGACATACTATGCATGATTTGGGATTCTCATTATTAGAATTGTTAATAACTGTTTGTATCAGTGCTATTTTAGCCTCTATCGGTATTGAGCATTGGAAAGAACAACAACTGCAAAATGAATTAGCATCTACAACTAAGCAATTGGCCTATTTTATATACGAAGCACAAATAAAAGCATCAAGTAAAAACGAAAACTATATTATTCATCAATTTTCATCACCTTGGTGTATCTCAATTACCAAGGCTGACAAACCACCTACATGCAGTGAAGGCATACTTTATTTTGTCAAGCCCAATAATTCTGTTCAAATTAGTGAGCTATCAAACAATAAAAGTGCTTTTATTCTAGGGCGTCGCAACATGGCACAAACCATGTCTTTTCAATTAAAAAATAAAATAGGTACCAGTAGAATTTTTGTTTCTTTGCTTGGGCGCATTCGATTTTGTGCGGAAAACTGTTATATAGCTAGTTTACCACCATGTTAAAAGTATCTGGATATTCCTTGCTAGAAATGCTCATTGGTTTGGTACTATCAAGTTTAATAGTTATTGGCATGACTGCTTTTTACATCAAATTGCAAACAAACATCATGCAATATTATCAAAAAATTCGCTTACAACAAGCCATCGATTTTGGGTTAGCTGGTTTGAAAAAAGATATAAAAAGAGCTGGTTTTATTGCTAATGATCCAAAAAAAATGACAGATAAAGCTATTGAAATTAAGGAACGGGCAAAATGTATTATCCTTCGATATGATAGCGAAATTCGAAATTCTTGGGTTTGGAACAGAGCCAACCCAACAAAGTCAGATGTCTTTACTTATCGCTATAAAGAAAACAACATAGCCTATAGAACAGGATCGTTAGATTGTTTTGGAAGTAAATGGGAAAACTTATTCGATTCAAATGAAATCAAAATAACCCACTTTGCAATAAGGCAATTACCAAATGCTATTAGTTTATCAATCAATGCTGAATTAAGAAAAAACAAACAGATTAAATACTATGTAACTGAAATTATCAAAAATGAAAACCTATTTTAGAAAAAATTCTCCATCATCTGGATTTAGCACTATTTTAATGATGATGATGTTAATGACTGTGGGATTGGGGGGATTAATTGGTTTTAATTTACTTATAACCTCATGGCAAAAAACAATCTTGATAGAAATTAAATACTATCAAAAATTTAATCATTCCAGTTCATCTTTAACTTGGGCAATAAGCCAAAATTGGCAACCACCTAAAGCCAATTGGCAATGTATGACTGAACCAACTTATCACTTAAAAGCATGCATAAAACAATCTTTATTAAAAATAGATGATTACGTATTAATAAGAGGCGAGGCCGATGACTTTTTTTTGTATACACTTGCACATTTTGACAATAATCGATTGATTGTGGAAAAAGGACATTGGCTCGATTATTGCCCAGAAAAAAAGGCTATTTATTGTGAATAATAAAAATATAACTGGCTTTAGTCTAATTGAAGTAATGATAGCAATATTACTATTTTCAATGATCATGCTTGGTTTTATCAATTATCAACAAACATTGTTCAACAAACATCGCTATTTTGCCAACAACTTACGTGCTAATAAAATTGCTTTTCAGCTACTTGATAGCTATCCTTATACTATCAGCCAAATAATCCCTTCTGGTTGGCAATATAACATCAACACTCAAATATATAATGCTCAATGTAAAATGGTTTTTATAACGATTAAAACATCCAATAAGCAAACCATCCAACAGCAACGCCTTTTTTGTAATTCACCTTAATATTTATAGGCTTCATGCCATTTAATTCCCTAACCAGCTATGTAAAATTTTCAGTACTTGCTGTGTTTTTTCAGCATGAACATTGTGACCTGCACCTTCAATCAACTCAATTTTTGAATCTGGAAATTGCGAAAAAATGGCTGGGTAAAATTCATCAATAATGTAAGAAGAATTGCCACCACGAATAAATAGAGTGGGTTTTAACCAAGGTGGTATTGTTTGCCAATCACAAATATGACCATACTGATCATTAATTGCTTGAATATTAAATGACCATTTTTCATTTTTAAAAGATTTTAATAAAAAAAGTATGGTTGGCATGTTAATACCTGCTTGTTCCATTAAATTCATGATCTGTTTTTTATCGGTAATATGATTTTTGAGACAATAAACTAATACTCTTAAAATAGTAGCATTAGCTGAGCGGTGATACTTTATCGGCGCAATATCAATTGCAACAATTTTTTGGATAGTATCTGATATCACTTGTGACAGTTGCAAAGCAACTTTGCCGCCCATAGAGTGACCAATTAATATCACATCATTTAAGCGTAAATCATGACAAAGCTCGGCAACATCTTCAGCCATAACTTGATAACTTATCTGATCAGACCAAGGTGAATTTCCATGATTACGTAAATCAACTTGAATTGTTTGATAATGTTGCACAAAATCTTTTGCTAGCATATTCAAATTATCTAAACTGCCAAAAACGCCATGCAAAAGCACTATCGGCTGCCCATCACCCTGTAATTTGTAATTTAATTTCATAGACTAATTTAATCCATTATTTTAAGTGGCATTATTATACGTCTATTTTCAGCGCTATTACCGATTAATTCAATAACCAAAACTTGCATAACTATGATAGAATTTAACCCAAATTTTTTAAATAGTGTTAAGGCATATGTTTCAAAATAACCCTCTACTGGCACAATTAAAGCAAGAGCTTCATGAACAAACCCCACGCGTTGAAGGCATTGTTCGAGCACATGAAAAAGGATTTGGTTTTTTAGATGTAGATAATAAAAAAAGCTATTTCATCCCTGTTGCTAAAATGAAAAAGGTTTGTAATGGCGATAAGGTTTCTGGGGCTGTAATCAGTAATAACGGTAAAGAAACTTTTGAACCTGAATGTCTAATCGAGAGTGCATTACAAAAATTTATTGGCAAAATAGGTTTTCAAGATCGTGCAATGGTTATTTATCCTGAAAATATGCCCGCTAATTTTGCCATTCGTTGTAAAGTACACAATCAAGTTAGCGAAAAGCTAAAAGAAAATGATTGGGTTGTTGCAATGCTCACTTCTCACCCGTTACAAGAAAAAAGTAACCATTTTTTTGCTGAAATTACTCGTTTTGTTGCTGACAGTAATTCTCCTTACCAACTTTGGCTAAAAACATTAGCTCGTTATGATTTAGAAACGATCCCGCCACACACCGAAGTATTAGGAATTAACGATGCAGAGCTTAATAATCGCCAAGATTTAACTGATGTTAATTTTTTCACTATTGATAGCGAAGATACCGAAGATATGGATGATGCAATTACGGTTTCTAAAAATGAACATGACCATTATCAACTTATGGTTGCTATTGCTGACCCCACCGCTTATATATTACAAGATAGCGAATTGGATAATATTGCCAAGATCAGGAATTTTACAACTTATTTGCCAGATTTTAATATTCCCATGCTACCCAAAGAGCTTGCTAATGAGCTATGTTCATTAAAAGCGAATCAAAAACGACCTGCTATGATATGCAAAATAAATATTGACCAAGCAGGCGATATTATTACCGATGACATCACCTTTATGCCGGCTTGGGTTGAGTCAAAAGCTAAACTAACTTATCGTAATGTTTCCGATTTTCTAGAAAATAGTAGTGAATTAGCAAATAATAACCCTAATATTAAAAAACAACTTAGCTGGTTAGCTGACTTAGCTAATATTCGCACAGTATGGCGGCAAACTCATGCACTCGTTTTTAAAGATAATGGCGATTATCGTTTTGCTCTAAATGAAAACCGCCAAGTTAAATCAATCATTAAAGAAACTCGTCGAATTGCCAATCATATCGTTGAGGAAGTCATGATTCTAGCAAATCAAGCTTTAACATTACAATTACAAAATAAAATTGGCTTTGGAGTTTTTAATATTCATTCGGGTTTTGATAATAAATATATCGAACAAGTGCTAAATTTTCTCAACGATAATGGGATTACTGAATTTGATAAAGAATCTCTATTATCTTTTGATGGCTACGTAAAGTTGCGTCGGATGATCGACAACATCCCATTTTTAGCCACAAGGCTTCGCAAGTTTCAAAGCCCTGCAGATTTTTCAATTGAGCCAAAGCCTCATTTTGGTTTAGGATTCGATGCTTATGCAACATGGACATCCCCAATACGTAAATATGGCGACATGATCAACCATCGGCTAATCAAAGCATATATTCGCTTACAAGAACTAATTCCACCAGATAAAGAACAACTAAAAACCATGAATGAAAGGCGAAAGATGTTACGCTTTGCTGAGCGTGATATGGCTGAAAACCTTTATGCTCAATACTTATCAGATAAAATTGGCGAAAGTTACACAGCTGAAATTATTGATATCAATCGTGGTGGAGCTCGAGTTCGTTTATGTGATATAGGCGCTTTTGCATTTGTACCGCTTTCAATGATTCATTCAGTCAAGGAAGAAATCACTGCCCTACCCGATGAAGGAATAATCAAAATCGAAAATAAAGTTGGCTACAAACTTGCTGATATTATCTCAGTTGTAATTCACCAAGTTAAAAGCGAAAATCAATCAATTATTGTAAAATTAGCTAATAATAAAGAGTAAAATAAGATTATTCTCGATTGAATATTTTGCCTCATTTGTATTAGTTACCTCCTGATATAAATCAGGGGGAAGCAATAAATAAAATTGACAATATTTTTAATATCTAACCACTTTTTTTTACTCATAATATTTGCTATCTTTCGCCATTCTAAATGGCGAATATTATACATTAAATAAACAACAATTTGCAGAGGAGGTTTTAATGTCAATTCACGGGCATGAAGTATTGCATATGATGGAAGGAAACAATTACACAGAATCTTCCTTATTTAGTGCTATCAAAAATAAGTTTGGTGAAAACGCCGTATTTCACACCTGCTCTAAATCTAATATGAATGCCGAGCAACTTATTGCTTTTCTAAAAGCAAAGGGTAAATTTAAGCCTTCTGTTGCTCATAAATCTGAATTTACCGTCGATAATAAAAAAATATGCAAATATTAGGAAGAAGTAATTATATCTAATGTAGGCTTTTTATAAATTTAATTTAATCTACTGGTATTATTTAAAAAAATAAGAGTATATAATTTCTGGCTATATTAATAATTGTTATAAGTGATTTTTGTTATAAAAATGCAACTAAATGAGTAATACTGTTACTCCCTTTGAAATTAACCGAATTGAAATTAACCGAAATAACTAAAAATATGCTCATGGAATTTGATAAATGAAAGTAAGTAAAATCCTTATATGCACCATTATTTCTATTCTTGCCGCAGGCTGTGCAAAAAAAAATTTGCCTACAAAAAATAGCGAGGCAATTTCAAAGACAGAGCAACTATCTTTATTAAAACAGCAAACAGAAGCTAATGACCCCTATGTCGTTGATGCTAAAACTCAATTGCTGCAAATTATTGGCGATAAAAATTTCGACAACTATGTTATTAAACGTGGCATCTTAAATTGTAAAAGTGACAATACCCCATCATCTTGTGTATTAAGTTTTTATCTGAACGAAAATTATAAGTTAAAATATGATATGCAACTTAAAAAAGTAGTTGAAGAAAATCAAGCTGAACATAATATTGAATTAAGCAAAATAAAAGCAACCGAAAACAATATTAAAAATTATTGCCAGTATTCGGCTGATTTTGTTACTGCAATTTATACCAAAGATACCACTAAAATAAAGCAATACTTTCAGCCACAATTCAAAATGTCTGAACAAGATATCTTATCCTTACAAACAAAGATTGCCAAAGATAACTATTCTTACTTCCTGATCGATGAAAATCCTAGCATTCTTCAAGAGATCAAAGTAGATTATGTTGAAAAATGCTTGAGTGATCCAAAAAAAAATATTATCAATTACTTCAATATTTTTAGATAATAATGCGAGTCTGTATGTACAACTTATTACCCAATACCCCTTTTAGTAAAAAGCTAATTAGCAAGGTGCTTTGCATGGCTTGCGTTTCTTGCATTAGTTTTTCTTCGTGGGCTTTCTCATTTGATGATGTAGCTGAAAAAGCAGAAAAACTATCCAAAAAGGCTTATGTTCAACCATCTAAAAATATTCCAAATGAATTAGCATCTTTACAATTTGCTGATTATCAAAAAATCCTATTCAATCATCAAAAAGCCTATTGGGGCGATCGAAAAAATCGTTTCAAACTTGAGTTTTATCATGAAGGGATGTACTTTGATGTTCCAATAAAAATCAATGAAATTGTCGATAATAAAGTTAACCCAATCGAATATGATCCAAATTATTTTGATTTAAGCCCAATCAATCTCGATAAACTAAGCAGTAAAAATCTTGGGTTTGCTGGTTTTAAAGTCCATTATCCGATTAATAATCCAACAAAAACTGATGATGAAATTTTTTCGGCTCTTGGTGGCAGCTATTTTCGTGCCGTAGGAAAAGATCAACATTATGGTCTTTCAGCTAGAGGCCTTGCCATTGACACAGGTGAAATGTCTGGGGAGGAGTTTCCGCGTTTTAAAGAATATTGGATTGAAAGGCCTGAACCTAATCAAAAACACTTGGTTATCTATGCATTACTCGATTCGCCTAGTGTAACTGGTGCTTATAAAATTACGCTTGTACCAAGTATTGATACGACGATCACCGTACAAGCAAGAGTATTTTTCCGCAATTCAGTAAAAAAATTAGGTATTGCACCATTGACTAGCATGTTCTTATTTGGCCCTAATTATCCATCACCATTGCTAAATTACCGCCCTGCAATGCATGATTCTAATGGCCTTTCGATCTTAGCTAGCAATAATGAGTGGATATGGCGTCCATTAAATAACCCTAAACGTTTATCGTTTTCATCTTATAGTTTAGAAAACCCGAAAGCATTTGGGTTAATTCAGCGTGATAAAGGTTTTGATGATTATCAAGATCTTGATGATCACTATGAACAACGACCAAGTGTTTGGGTAGAAATACTAAACAACTGGCAAAAAGGCCGTGTTGAATTAGTTGAAATCCCAACAGCTGATGAGACTAACGACAATATCGTTGCATTTTGGGTGCCAGAAAAACAATACCAAGCTGGTGATGTGCTTGATACTAAATATCGATTACATTATACCTTAAACGAAAAACAGCGTTATCCCAATAATGTTGCACAAGCAATTAGTACACGCTTATCGCTAGGCGATATAAAACAAGCTAATTTAATTCGTAAACTTGATGGCTCTAATGCATACGTAATTGATTTCGCAGGCCCTGAATTATCAGAAAAAGATCCAGTTAAAGTGATTTCAAGCATTAATAATGGTGCTATTGTAAGTTGTGACGTGCAATACAATCCAATAATTAAAGGTTGGAGAGTCATTGTTCGATTCAACGTTGAAGATAATAAAAAAGCAACAGATATTCGTATACAACTTGCTTCGCAAGCAACCAATGAAGTGATTTCTGAAACGTGGAGTGGGCAATACCCCGCACAATAATTATTATAATAAGCTAAAAATATGAAAAAAGATTACTTTGCAAATCTTTCTGGCGCTAAAATTTGGCGTCAGAAATTTGAAAACAATGTGATTCCACCTGACGATGTCGAATTTTTAAAATATCGTTTAAATCAGGTTGGCGATACTTGTTCTTTTATTGATGAGCGGCAACAACAACCAAGTTACCCTGAAATGGATCGCGTTTCAATTCAACCCCAGATCTGGAACCAACGCTTTATTACCAAAGCAAAGCATGGTACTAATATCCTTGCTTTAATTCGCCGTTTTATTATGTTTACACTCATTGTAGTACAAACATACTACGGAACCACTTATCTATCATCGTTATTGCCTTATCAAAGCTGGCAAAAAATCAATTTCATGGCTAATTGGGATATCAATCCTGAATTAGCTGTTTACAGCATAATACCTTATATTATTCAAGGCGCGATTATTACCTTATTCGCGATTTTATTTTGCTGGATCTCTATTGGATTTTGGACCAGTATTATGGGGTTAATTTTAGCTGTAATGGGTAAAGATCGTTATACTATCCAAATTCCCACAGATCCAGCAGCGCATATTGATAGCAAGCATCGAACCGCATTAGTCATGCCAATTTGTAATGAAGATGTTGCTCGAGTATTTGCTGGGTTACAAGCAACTTATCAATCTTTAGCTGAAACAGGCCACGCAGCTTGTTGTGATTTTTATATATTAAGTGATACTAACGATCCCGATCTGTATGTTAACGAACTTAAAGCTTGGGCTGAATTTAATGCAACAAAACAAAACAATGGTTGTAACGTTTTTTATCGCCACCGCAAACGCCGAGTAAAACGTAAAAGCGGTAATATTGATGATTTTTGCCGTCGTTGGGGCCATCAATATGAATATATGATGATCCTTGATGCCGACAGCATTATGACTGGTGACTGTATTTTAAAAATGATCGCCATGATGGAAATGACGCCTAAAGCAGGTATTTTACAATCTCCACCAAAATCGGTAAGAATGACCACCCTTTACGGTCGTATTCAACAATTTGCCAACCAAATTTACAGCGATATTTTTTGCTCTGGTACACACTTTTGGCAATTAAGCGAAGCACAGTATTGGGGACACAATGCAATGATTCGCTTAAAACCATTTATTGAGCATTGCATACTATCACCGCTCCCAAAACGGAAAGAACCAATTCATATTTTATCGCATGATCTAGTTGAAGCCACCCTTATGCGTCGTGCTGGCTATGGCGTTTGGATCGCTTATAATATGAATGGTAGTTACGAAGAACTACCAGGTAATATGATAGAAGATCTAAAACGAGACAATCGCTGGTGTATGGGAAACTTGATTAATTTAAGATTAATTTTCAAAAGTGGGATTAAATTGACACACCGCATAATGTTTGCAACCAGTGGCATGGCCTATATTTCATCATTATTGTGGTTGGTGTTTTTAATATTCTCAACCTTATTATTATTAGTGTTTAATATTTCCGAACCTCAATATTTCTTCCAACCTAACCAATTTTACCCAACTTGGCCAAGGTGGGATGAGCAATTGGCTATTCAACTACTTTCAACCACGATGGTTTTATTGTTTGCACCTAAATTCTTCAGCTATGGCATTATAATAGCGAGAACGAGAGCAAAAGATGTTGGTGGTATTCTTAAATTAACTCTATCGATATTTGTTGAAATGATTTGGTCAATGATCTTAGCTCCAATCCGGATGATCTTCCACAGTAAATTTGTACTTAAAGCTTGGATGGGCAGTAAAATCCAATGGAAATCTCCGTCCCGAAGTGATGATGCGCTAACGTGGGGGGAATCATTTTATTTTTGTTGGCCATTATCATTATTAGGTATTGTATGGTTAGCTGTGATTATCTGGTTAAACCCACAATTTACTTATTGGTATATAGCCATATTGATACCTTTAACCATTTCTCCTTTAGTGATTAGAGTATCTGGGCTTTCAAGCATTGGTATGAAAGCAAAGAAAATGGGATTATTCTTAACACCAGAAGAAACACATCCAGCAAGAGCCCTCACACTCACTGGAGAATATTTAGTTAAAACCGAAGCGGCATTTGTTGAGCATGGCTTTATTATAGCATTAGTCGATCCTATCTATAACGCACTTGCTTGTGCATTATCCACTTCTCGACATTTACCTAATACTAAAAATCAGCAAAAACGTATTGAGCTTATTGAACAATATCTGCAAACTGATTTAGAAAAAATCAATAAAGAACAACAGTTAGCAATTTTAGAAGATCCAATTATTCTTTCTGCATTACATCACCATATTTGGCAACAGCAAGAAAAATACGACAACTTATTTGCTTTGTGGCAAAATGAACGCCAACAATAAAAAATAGGGCCTATGCCCTATTTTTCTTCTTTTTAGTAACTAATCAAATCCATGGATATTTTTATGACTTGGCAACCTTCCGCATCTATTAATAATTTACTTAAACGTGCAAAAATTATTTCTCAAATACGTCAATTTTTTGCTGATCGTTGTATTTTAGAAGTTGAAACACCAACCTTAAGCCAATATGCAGTTACCGATGTGCATTTAAGCTCTTTTCATTCTACTTTTTTAAAACCCGGTGAATTTAATGAACAGCAAGGGCAAAAGATGTCATTAATTACCAGCCCTGAATATCACATGAAGCGTTTACTTGCTGCAGGTAGTGGCCCTATTTACCAAATGTGTAAGTGCTTTCGTAATCATGAAGAAGTCAGTCGTTACCATAACCCAGAATTTACCATGCTTGAATGGTATCGCATCCAATTTGACATGATGCAAATGATCAACGAAGTCGATGATTTACTGCAAACTATTTTGGATTGTGAATCTGCTGAGCGTATTTCTTATCAAAAAGTATTTCAACGCTATTTGAATATTGACCCATTAGAAGCTGATCATACAACATTAATCAATGCGGCAAACCAGTTGGATATTGGCATTAATACCGAAAGTTATGATAAGGATGGATTACTACAATGCTTGTTCACTTTTGGTATTGAACCATATATTGGTCAAGATAAACCTATTGCAGTGTATCACTTCCCAGCATCACAGGCAGCATTAGCTGCTATCAGCTCAGAAGATCATCGCGTAGCGAGTCGTTTTGAGTTCTATTACAAAGGTGTTGAACTTGCTAACGGCTTTAAAGAACTTACAAACCCACAAGAACAACGAATGCGTTTTGAACAAAATAATTTAGATCGCACCAAGCTAAATCTACCTACGCAAAATATTGACATTGAACTCCTTGCCGCAATGGAAGCAGGGCTACCAGACTGTGCTGGTGTTGCTGTAGGGTTAGACCGTTTAATTATGCTCGCTCTAGATGGCAATAACTTAAATGAAGTCATGTCATTTACTTTTGAAAGGGCTTAATTATGTTCAACGCTTTGGGACTAACCGAATGGCTCGCCATAATTATTGGCATAGTCGCCTTAATTCTACTTGTGATTTTAATAAAATCTAAATTATTAATTAATAATCTACACCAATTATTTGAGTTACAACTAAACCAGAAAAATGAAGAAAATCGATCATTAATAACCCAAATAAAACAACTGGAACACGAGTTAGATGACTATCGACAACAAAATCTAGCGCAAAACGTTAAAATTAGTGAGCTCAAAACACGTTTAGAAGAAACGCTAAGAGCAACACAAGAACGTCAAAGTATACTAGAACATAGTGAACAACGACTTACGACTCAATTTGAAAATTTAGCTAACCGTATTTTTGAACACAGTGGTAAAAAAATTGAACAACAAAATA
Source organism: Gilliamella sp. Nev5-1 (assembly GCF_001690895.1). Taxonomy (NCBI): domain Bacteria; kingdom Pseudomonadati; phylum Pseudomonadota; class Gammaproteobacteria; order Orbales; family Orbaceae; genus Gilliamella; species Gilliamella sp. Nev5-1. The sequence continues at coordinate 97,812 of NZ_LZHO01000089.1, forward strand.
AACAAAGTCTTGATTTTTTACTCTCGCCACTCAAAGAGCAACTAGAAGGTTTCAAAAAACAAGTACAAGATAGCTTTGGTCAAGAAGCAAAAGAGCGTCACACATTAACGCATGAAATTCGTAATTTACAACAGCTTAATGAGCAAATGAGCAAAGAGGCAAATAACCTAACTAATGCACTAAAAGGCAATAATAAAACCCAAGGAAACTGGGGCGAATTTATCCTAAGCCAAATTCTAGATAATTCTGGATTGCGCTCAGGCTATGAATATGAAACTCAGGTCAATTTAACTAACGAAAGTCATCAGCGATTACAACCCGATGTCATTGTTCACTTACCGCAAGGTGGTGACGTCATTATTGATTCCAAAGTAACTTTAGTTGCCTATGAACGCCATTTTAATAGCGAAGACGAAACAGTCAAAGCAAAAGCAATGACCGAACATTTAGCGGCTGTCCGTAACCATTTAAAACAACTTAGCCAAAAAGATTATCATAAACTCATTGGTATTAACTCATTAGATTATATTTTAATGTTTATTCCTGTCGAACCCGCATTTTTAAGCGCAATTGACAATGACCCCGCATTAATCAATGATGCCTTGAAAAGTAATATTATGATAGTCAGCCCAACCACATTGTTAGTTGCGTTACGAACAATTCATAATTTATGGCGATTTGAATATCAGAATCGTAATGCTGAGCTTATCGCCGATAGAGCAAGTAAATTGTATGACAAAATGCGCGGCTTTGTTGAAGATATGGAAAACCTAGGCAGTTGTTTAGACAAAGCTCAACAAACCTATCAAAATTCCATGAATAAATTATCTAAAGGTCGTGGCAATGTAATTGGACAAATTGAACGATTTCGTGAAATGGGTATTGAAGTTAAAAAACCGATTAACCCAGATATTACCTTATTAGCGATGGGAGAATCGAATAACGCAGATGAGAGTTAATCTACAAATTAGCTAATCGCTAAATCAAAGGGTAACATACATTAACATCGCTTGTGGTGTTATAAATAAGCAAAAGCCTTGATTCACGATTGTTTGAAATAAGTGTATACTCATCAACCGTAAAGAGGAACTGAATATGGCAAAAAAACAAAACAAAGAACCGAGTTTCGAAGAAACACTTAAGCAACTCGAAACTATTGTATCTCAACTAGAAAACGGTGATCTACCATTGGATGAAGCGCTTAATGAGTTCGAAAAAGGAATTAAATTAGCCAAAGCAGGACAAAAACAGTTACAGCAAGCCGAGCAACGCATTGAGATTTTATTATCTGAAAATAGTGATGCCGAACTGTCAGAATTTACAAATGATGATAATGAATAGTTTAAAACCGTTACAAGAACGAATTGATTCGTTTTTAGCTACATGCATTGCGCAAATTGAAAGCTCAAAACTCCAACAAGCAATGAGTTATAGCTTGCTGGCTGGAGGTAAACGAATTCGACCAATTTTAGTCTACTTAACAGGTCAATTATTCAATTGCCCTCTTTCTAAATTAGATGAGGCTGCTGCTGCTATTGAGTCTATTCATACTTATTCATTGATTCATGATGATCTACCGGCAATGGATAATGACGATTTACGCCGAGGCAAACCAACTTGCCATATCCAATTCGGTGAAGCTCAGGCAATCCTTGCCGGTGATGCCTTACAAAGTTTTGCCTTTTTATTATTAGCAAAAAGTGAACGCATTAATTCAAATGCCAAGATTAATATGATAACCGAACTTGCACATGCTAGTGGCGCTACTGGCATGTGCCTAGGTCAATCGCTGGATTTGCTGGCTACACATCAGTCAATTAGTGTGGAACATTTGCAAAATATTCATTGCTATAAAACAGGTGCTTTAATCAAAACAGCGATCCGTTTGGGTGCATTTGCTAGTGGCGAAATAGCGCAGCCTTATCAACTAATGCTTGATAACTACGCCGAATCAATTGGTCTAGCATTTCAAATTCAAGATGACATTTTAGATGTCATTGGCGAACAATCAATAATGGGTAAACCAAAAGGTTCAGATCTCATTCATGAAAAAAGCACATATCCAGCATTAATTGGGCTGGATAATGCGATAAAGCTAACTCAACAACTTTATCAACAAGCTATCGATAGTCTTAAGCAAATACCTTATAATACGCAACCTTTACATGACCTTGCTGGTTTTATTATTAATCGCAATAATTAGTAACTAATTAAAATATCACATAATGAATTTAAATAATTACCCTTTGTTAAAACAAATCAACTCGCCCGAGGATTTAAGATGTTTTCCTCAGTCGCAGTTATCCTCTATTTGCCTAGAGCTTAGGCAATATTTACTAACATGTGTTAGTCAATCAAGTGGTCATTTAGCATCGGGATTAGGTGTGGTTGAATTAACTACCGCACTACATTATGTCTATTACACCCCTTTTGATAAAATTATTTGGGACGTAGGGCATCAGGCTTATCCTCACAAAATTTTGACTGGTCGCAGAGATCAGATGCTCACTATTCGCCAAAAAGGGGGGCTTCATCCATTTCCTCATCGTAATGAGAGTGAATATGATGTGCTAACTACAGGGCACTCTTCAACTTCAATTAGTGCAGCGCTAGGAATTGCCATTAGCGAACAAAAAAAACAATCGGGAAAACAAGTAGTCGCGGTCATTGGTGATGGTGCACTAACAGCAGGTATGGCATTTGAAGCAATGAATCATGCAGGCCATATCAAACCCGATATGCTAGTGATTGTTAATGATAATGATATGTCGATTTCCGCAAACACTGGAGCACTTAACCAACATCTTACTCAAATTTTATCAAGCAAAGCCTATACATCTTTTCGAGAAAGTGGCAAACGTGTATTAGCCAATATTCCCCCTCTAAAAGAGCTCTTTAAAAAAACGGAAGAACACTTAAAAGGCTTAGTCACGCCTGCAACCTTATTTGAAGAGCTTGGTTTTAATTATATTGGTCCTGTTGATGGACACGATATAGATAGTTTAGTTACGACTTTACAAAAAGTTCGCCAATTAAAAGGCCCACAGTTGCTTCATGTGATTACGCAAAAAGGTAAAGGCTATGAGCCAGCTGAAAAAGATCCGACACTATGGCATGGAGTACCTAAATTCAACCCTAATGATGGCATATTACCTGTCACCACAAGAGCAATTCCAACGTATTCGCAAATTTTTGGCGATTGGCTATGTGAAATGGCGAAAAATGATAACCGTTTAATGGCGATAACACCTGCTATGGGTGAAGGTTCAGGCATGACAAAGTTTGCCAATCGTTATCCAGATCAATTTTTTGATGTTGCAATAGCAGAACAACACGCGGTTACATTAGCTGCTGGGTTTGCAATTAGTGGCTTAAAACCTATTGTTGCCATCTATTCAACTTTTTTACAACGTGCTTACGATCAAGTCATCCACGATGTCGCCATTCAAAACTTACCGGTATTGTTTGCCATAGATCGTGCAGGAATTGTTGGTGCGGATGGCGAAACTCACCAAGGAGCATTTGACTTAAGTTATTTACGTTGCGTGCCCAATATGGTCATTATGACGCCAAGTGATGAAAACGAGTGTCGACAAATGCTTTATACCGGTTATTTTCATAACGGACCTGTGGCAGTGCGTTATCCTCGTGGTGAAGGTACTGGAGCACAATTAAAACCATTAGAAGTAATCCCGTTAGGGCAATCGAAATTATGTCGAGAAGGAAAAAATATTGCTTTACTTAATTTTGGCACTTTACTAACCGAAGTATTACAAGCAGCAGAGCAAATCGATGCTACAGTCGTTGATATGCGTTTTGTAAAACCATTAGATGAAAAAGTCCTTTTGCACATTAGCCAAACACATAATATACTAGTCACCATTGAAGAAAACAGTATTAAAGGTGGAGCCGGTAGCGGCATCGGTGAATATTTATTATCGAAAAAAATAAAATGTGATATTTTAAATATTGGGTTGCCCGATAAATTTATTTCTCAAGGATCTCAAAACGAAATAAGGCAAGAAATAGGGTTAGATCCAAAGCACATTATCGATAAAATTAATAATTTTATGAATCAATAGGTTAAATATGGAAACTCAAGCTGTCACTATTCAAATTTTTGGACGAACATTAAAATTTAATTGCCCGATTGATGAAGTTAACGCACTTAATAGTGCTGCAAAAGATCTCGATACGCGTTTAACAAATTTACGAGAAAAATCGCCACAGATTACCAGTGATCAACTTATTATGACGGCAGCACTGAATATTTCTTATGAACTTACAAAAGAAAAAGAAAAAAGTAATGAATTTAGCGATCGACTAAAAATGTTACAACAATTACTTGATTCTGCCCTAAATACCAACAATTAATGTAGTTAATTGTAAATTTAATACAAATAGTCTTGTATGATCCGTCAAATTTTGTATTATGATATCTATCTCTGAGATGCTCGCGATATGGGTTAGTCCCCTGAGCCGATATTCTTATCTTTAGAACGAAGTGACTTTTAGTTGGTGTGTATGCCTTACTTGTAAGGAAACCTAAAAATTAAAACACGATGTTCACCTTGAACCTTGGGTTCAAGGGTTACGACCCTAACGGCATCTTGGAGTGCTTCTTCGACCTTTCAGCTACTGTAAAAACCGATGAATATTAGGCAAATTATCCGTCAAAAAAGACGGCAATTACCCCCTACTGAACGCGACATTGCGCAACAAGCTATATACCAAAAAATCGCCCATCATCAAGCGATAAAAACAGCAAACAATATTGCTATATTTTTATCATTTGATGGCGAAGTTGAAACTAAGCCCATTATTGAATATTTATGGGAACAAAATAAATCTGTTTACTTACCCATTATCAATCCTTTGATACCTACAGATTTGCTTTTTTTGCAATATACTAAACAAACTTCACTTATTAAAAATAAATTTGGTATATTAGAGCCTGAATTAAATCAATCAAAGATACTGCCTTACCATCAACTTGATGTCGTATTTACACCACTCGTGGCTTTTGATCAACGAGGTTATCGTATGGGGATGGGTGGCGGATTTTACGACCGATTACTAGCAAATTATCAAGCTCAACAAATTTTACCTATTGGGCTTGCTTTTGCTTGCCAAAAAGTACAGCATATTGATAACAAGCCGTGGGATATTCGGCTGCCAGAAATTATTTATGCTTAAATTTATTAATATATCTTATTTTTAGATATAAAAATAACTTACTACTAAACAATAATATTATTCTTAAACCTCTAAACATATTTTTTAAGTATAAAAAGTTTACTTTGCCTTTTTACTATGCACTATCATCAAACATGTATATTTTAGTTATTTAATATACAAAAAATTAATTGAATATTTCATTTACTCAAGCATTGCTAATAAACTAGGGGCGGCTATAGGCATACATGCTATTGATAAATTAAATTTAAGAAACAAGGTTTTATTAATCAAGTGAATAACAAGGGATTAGCGGTAATTGATCAATCGGTTACAGATAAAAAACGCCACTCGCTACGTAATTCAACAAGCACCGTTAACTTGTCTGATAATGTAAAACGTCATAAATTATAGGGTGACGCTATTATTCTTTATACAAAAAATTCAAGATTTTTTGCTAAACGATAACGCCATTCTAATATAAAAAAACCGACCCTAATAGGTCGGTTTGTAAATTTATGTTTGCTTACTGTTTAGCTTCGATATTATCACCAACTAAATCCAAATGAATGGTTTTACCTGGGACTAATTTGCCTGACAGTATTTGTTGCGCTAATGGATTTTCAATTTCTTGTTGAATTGCGCGTTTTAACGGTCTTGCACCATAAATTGGATCGAAGCCCACTTTAGCAAGATGTTCAAGCGCTGCATCAGTAATATCCATTTGGTAACCACGTTCATCTAAGCGTTTTTCAACATGCGCCAACTGAATTTTTGCAATCGCTTTGATGTTTTCTTGACCTAATGGGTGGAATACCACTGTTTCGTCAATACGATTAATAAATTCTGGTCTAAAATGTTTAGTTACAACTGTCATCACTAGGGCTTTCATTTCGTCATAACTTAGATCAACTTGACCTTGAATTAAGTCAGATCCTAAGTTTGATGTCATAATTATGACGGTATTACGAAAATCAACCGTGCGACCTTGACCATCCGTTAAACGCCCATCATCTAATACTTGCAGTAAGATATTAAAGACATCTGGGTGCGCTTTTTCAACTTCATCAAGTAATATCACTGAGTATGGACGACGCCTTACTGCTTCGGTTAAATAACCCCCTTCTTCATAACCGACATAGCCAGGAGGTGCGCCAATCAAGCGAGCAACTGAGTGTTTTTCCATAAACTCTGACATATCAATACGTACCATGGCATCTTCGCTGTCAAACATAAAGTTAGCCAGTGATTTGCAAAGTTCGGTTTTACCGACCCCTGTTGGTCCCAAAAATAGGAATGATCCAATTGGTTTATTAGGATCAGAAAGCCCAGCACGACTACGACGAATCGCATTAGCTACGGCAACAACCGCTTCATTTTGACCGATGACACGTTTATGTAAGGCATCTTCCATATGTAATAATTTGTCTTTTTCGCTCTCAAGCATTCTAGAAACCGGAATACCAGTCGCTTTAGACAACACTTCAGCAATTTCGTTATCAGTCACTTTGTTGCGCAATAACTTCATTGTTTTGCCTTCTAACTGTGTTGCTGAAGCAAGTTTCTTTTCGAGTTCTGGAATTTTACCGTATTGTAATTCAGACATTTTATTCAGATCACCAGCGCGGCGTGCTTGCTCTATTTCAGTACGCGCTTTTTCAAGTTCAGCTTTAATGCTTTGCGTACCCGAAACAGCCGCTTTTTCTGACTTCCATTCTTCTTCAAGTGATGCATATTCTTTTTCTTTTTCAGCAAGTTCATCATTTAGCATCTCAAGACGTTTTTTACTAGCATCGTCAGACTCTTTTTTAAGCGCTTGTTGCTCAAGTTTGAGTTGAATAATACGCCTTTCAAGTCGATCTAAAGATTCTGGTTTTGAATCCATTTGCATACGAATACTTGATGCCGCTTCATCAATTAAATCAATCGCTTTGTCAGGTAACATGCGATCAGAAATATAACGATGCGATAACGTTGCCGCAGCGACAATGGCTGGATCGGTAATTTGCACATGATGATGCAATTCGTAACGTTCTTTTAATCCTCGCAAAATAGCAATCGTATCTTCAACAGTTGGCTCGGCAACATACACTTTTTGAAAACGACGCTCTAACGCAGGATCTTTTTCAATATATTGGCGATATTCGTCTAACGTTGTTGCACCAACGCAATGTAATTCCCCTCGAGCCAATGCTGGTTTTAACATATTACCAGCATCCATTGCACCATCGCTTTTCCCTGCACCAACCATGGTATGGATTTCGTCAATAAATAATATAATACGGCCTTCTTCTTTCGCTAAATCTTTAAGTACGGCCTTTAAACGTTCTTCAAATTCGCCACGATATTTTGCACCTGCAATCAAGGCCCCCATATCTAATGATAAAACGCGTTTATTACGCAATCCTTCAGGTACTTCACGGTTAACGATACGTTGTGCTAATCCTTCAACAATAGCGGTTTTACCTACACCTGGCTCACCAATTAATACGGGATTATTTTTAGTACGACGTTGTAATACCTGAATAGTTCGACGAATTTCTTCATCACGTCCAATAACAGGATCAAGTTTGCCTTGTTCTGCCCGTTGCGTTAAATCAATGGTATATTTTTTCAACGCACCACGTTGATCTTCTGCATTAGGATCATTCACGTTATCGCTACCTCTTACTTGATTGACGGCTTGGCTAAACTTGTCTTTATTGACACCTGATTTTTTAAGAATATCACTTAGGCTCCCTTTATCTTCTAAAGCAGCTAAGATAAAGAGCTCTGATGATATATAACTATCACCATTTTTTTGCGATAATTTATCGCACAAATTAAGTGTACGGATAAACTCTTGTGATGGAATAACCTCCCCGCCCACACCCTGAACTTGCGGTAATCGATCAATCGCCTGAGTTAATTCTTGTTGTAAAATAGCTACATTTGCACCCGCTGAAGCTAACAATGGCGCTACACTGCTGCCTTCTTGATTAAGCATGGCTGATAGGACATGCACAGGCTCTATATATTGATTGTCTTTACCTAATGCCATTGACTGCGCATCAGCTAAAGCTTGTTGAAACTTGTTTGTTAATTTATCTAACCTCATCGTATTTATCTCCTGAGCAATAGATTTGAGTTAAACGTGTATACATTCAACCCATTTGCATGATATCTAAATGAGTGTCGCAACCTAAATTTCAAGAGCAAATTTAAAATATTTTTTATAAAATTTGTACAGTAAATTAGCGAGTATTTAAAAACTTAATTAGCATCAAAATCAAATTGTTTGCAATACATAAATACACTTTCAACAAGTATTGAAAGATGACAAATCAACTTTTATCCATTATATTAACGCCTTTATTTTGTTAGGCGTGCTAACCGTGGTTCGTAACCCATCCCACGTAAAAAAACTAGGAATACAACATGTTCAAAATAGCCAAAGAGTTTCAATTTGATGCTTGTCATATGCTAGATGGGCACAATAAAAAGTGTCATAACCTGCATGGTCATACTTACCGCTTATTAGTCGAAATTAGCGGTGATCTTATCGATAATGGTTCAAGTCAAGATATGGTAATGGATTATGCCGATCTAAAAATGATTGTTAAAAAGTATATTGTCGATCCTTTTGATCACGCTTACCTTTATAATCAAAATAATAGAAATGAGTGCCGTATTGCTACATTATTGCAAGAAATGGATCGCAAAGTCTTTGCCTTACCGTGCCGAACAACTGCCGAAGGGATGAGTAAATTTATTTTTGATTGCTTATCTAGATATTTGCCTGTTTCGATGATCAAATTATGGGAAACACCGACTTCATATTGTGAATATTATCGGAGCCCAAAATGATCGAATTTCGCATAGTTGAAATCTTCGAATCTTTACAAGGCGAAGGTTATAATACGGGAATGCCTGCTATTTTTATCCGCTTTGCAGGCTGTAATTTAAATTGTGCTTGGTGTGATACTAACTTTCGCCAATTTACTCGATTTACCTTAGAGGCATTAATAGCAAAAGTAAACGAATACAAAAGTAAAAACATTATTATTACAGGGGGTGAACCCACTAGGGTTAAAGCGTTACCACAGCTACTTTTGTCATTAAAAAATGCTGGTTATTTTATTGCTATTGAAAGTAACGGTCTTGGCAAAGTCGATGCGCTTATTGATTATATTGCCCTCAGCCCGAAATTTTGCTACCAGTCGCACTATCAAAAAATAGTCCAACCAACAGCCAATGAAGTGCGAATTGTTACCGAAAACCACCGTGATTTTATTGCTTTTTGCCAATATATCGAAACTCAGATACAGGCAAAACGCTATTATCTTTCACCTTGTGAAAAAGATGGTGCATTCAATATATTTGATACCATAAAACTACTGGGAAAAATTAACGAAAATCGATTAGATAATAAATGGTTATTGAATATACAAAGTCATAAACTTGCAGATATTGAATAGTGTCTATTTTTTAATCTAACTCGTTAAATATTGGAGAATGAGATTGAATAGAAAATTTTAAATAAAAAGATAATGAAAGTTAATTAGATAAGTCACTATTTGCTTAAATTAATAAAATAACTTCATTTTGTTCCATTTTTTAGTGGTTTTTGTTGGTATGAAGTGGCTTTATTTCGATTCTTTAAGCTTTGCTAGTAAAAAGGGTTATTGATAATCACCAATGCTCTCCAAACACATAATCCATAAAATAAATTTATTTTTTCGTTTAAAAATCATTCAGAAAAGCCATTGATTTTACTTGAGTTTTTTAACACCCTAAATATACTGACAAATAATCAAATAGGGTTATTTATAATAAATCATAAAGTAGAATATCGATTTTACTTAAATTTTTCACTTTTTCTTTAAGCAAAAACCATCGAGCCACTTATGCAATCAGTGACAATTATCGACTTTGTCGGTATTATATTGGTCATTTTATTATAATTAGTTAGGTTTAGTGTGAATATTCAACAATTATTAACACAACGTGTTTCGCAAGCAATGATTATGGCGGGTGCAGATAAGAACTGCGATGCGCTAATTAAGCAATCAACTAAAGTGCAATTTGGCGATTATCAAGCTAATGGCGTTATGTCAATTGCCAAAAAGCTAGGCATGCCACCTCGGGAACTTGCTCAGACAGTTTTACAACATCTTGATGTTGATGATATTGCTGAAAAAGTTGAGATTGCAGGTCCTGGGTTTATCAATATCTTTTTAAAAAATAGTTGGATTGCTGAGCAAAATGAAGTTGCTTTAAGCAGTGATAAACTTAACATTACTTTACCTGCAAAACCTCAAACCATTGTGGTTGATTATTCTGCGCCTAATGTGGCAAAAGAGATGCATGTTGGACATTTGCGCTCAACAATTATTGGCGATGCCAGTGTTCGTGTTTTATCTTTTTTAGGTCATCACGTTATCCGTGCTAACCATGTTGGAGACTGGGGCACTCAGTTTGGTATGTTAATTGCTTATCTTGAAAAAATGCAAAATGAGCATGCTAATGACATGGCGCTATCAGATTTAGAATCTTTCTATCGCGCAGCTAAAAAACATTATGACGAAGACGAAGTATTTGCCGAAAAAGCGCGTAATTATGTAGTGAAATTACAAGGTGGCGATGAATATTGTCGTGATATGTGGCGCAAGCTAGTTGATATTACCATGACGCAAAATATTGCCACTTATCAACGTTTAAATGTTACCTTATCGCTTGAAGACACCATGGGTGAAAGCATCTATAACAGCATGCTACCTAATATCGTTGCCGATTTAAAACAGAAAGGACTTGCGGTTGAAAGTGAAGGGGCGATTGTTGTTTTTCTTGATGAGTATAAAAACAAAGAAGGCGAACCAATGGGTGTTATTATCCAAAAACGTGATGGTGGCTACCTTTATGCAACGACCGATATTGCTTGCGCTAAATACCGTTACGAAACATTACATGCCGATCGTGTACTTTATTATACTGATTCCCGCCAACATCAACATTTAGAGCAAGTTTGGACAATTGTTCATAAAGCGAAGTATGTGCCTGAATCATTAAAACTAGAACACCATATGTTTGGTATGATGTTGGGTAAAGATGGCAAGCCATTTAAAACTCGCTCTGGTGATACCGTTAAATTAAATGATTTGTTAGATGAAGCGTGTGAACGTGCAACAACGTTAATTCGTAGCAAAAATCCTGAATTATCTGACAGTGAGCTTGCCCAAATAGTTGATGCTGTCGCTATTGGTGCTGTTAAATATGCCGATCTTTCAAAAAATCGTACTACCGATTATGTGTTTGATTGGGATAATATGTTGTCATTTGAAGGTAATACCGCACCTTATTTGCAATATGCTTACACTCGAGTACTGTCCATATTTAAAAAAGAAAATATTAACGAAGACAGTTTAACAGGCAAAATTAGTTTAGACACAGACAAAGAACGAGCTTTAGCAATGCGTTTAATTCAGTTTGATGAAACTATTTCAATTGTAGCTAGTGAAGGAACACCTCATGTGCTTTGTGCTTATCTTTATGAAATTGCAACGCTGTTTTCAAGCTTTTATGAAAACTGCCCTATTTTAGCAGCCGAAAGCGAAAGTTTAAAACAAAGCCGTTTAAAATTAGCCTCTTTAACAGCGAAAACACTTAAAACTGGTCTTGACATGTTGGGTATTAAGACGGTTGATAAAATGTAGTTAAGTCGCCACCTATGCTAATGCATAAGTGGCATTTTTGCTTAAATATATTACATTTTAATTTTTATAACTAAATATGATTGGATTTATTGTTCGTCATCAAAATAAGCTAATGGCTTTGTTGCTATTATTTATTGCTATCCTTGTGATTCGTTTGTATCCACATCCACCTCTTTGTGAACCACTAACTTTTTCAAAACGCTATTATGATGACAATAACCAACTCATTCGAATGACATTAGCCAAGGATGATCGGTATCGTTTATGGACACCTTTAGAGGATGTTTCACCCGATATTATTAATGGATTACTATTACACGAAGATCAGTGGTTTTATTATCATATCGGTATTAATCCATTTAGTTTAGCTAGAGCTTTTGGCGCAACCTATTTGGGTGGGGGTAACCGTCAAGGTGCATCAACCATTACCATGCAGTTAGCACGAATGCGTTGGCAGTTAAATACTAAAAATATTGGCGGTAAATTGCATCAAATTGCCCGAGCGATACAATTAGAGTTGATGTATTCTAAGCATGATATTTTAGAGGCTTATTTAAATTATGCGCCTTTCGGGCGCAATATTGAGAGTATTGGTGCAGCATCGTTAATCTATTTTAATAAGCCGCCATTGCAAGTGAATTTACCTGAAGCATTAACGCTAGTGGTTCTACCTCAATCTCCAACATACCGTATTGATCGTAAAACGGGATTTGCAGGTAAAGCATTAGTAAAAGCCAGAAATCAATTATTTGAACGCTGGCAAGAAAAATATGATGTAGATAGCAATATTGCCGCTCTTTTTTTGCAAAAATTAGTTTTACGTCAACCTGAACAAATGCCTTTTGGTGCGCCTCATTTTGTTAATCAGATAATTCAACAACACCATAGCGATGCTCAAGAAGTTAAAACGACGTTAGATAGTAATTTGCAAAAAATCATTAGTCGGCAAGTTAATTTGTTTATTGAACGAAGCCGTTTAAAAAACATTAATAATGCATCGGTGATTTTGGTTGATACACAAACCATGCAGGTTAAGGCGCTGTTAGGATCGGCAAATTACTTTGGTAATTCTATTCAAGGTCAAGTTAACGGCACGCTTGCCAAACGCTCACCTGGCTCTACACTTAAACCGTTTATTTATGCGCTAGGCATTGATCAAGGCGTTTTGCATCCTCGTACTATTCTAAAGGATGTTGCCACCGATTTTGGGGCATATACTCCTGAAAATTTTGATCGTAACTTTCGTGGTCCTATCTCAGCAACCGATGCATTAATTCATAGCCGTAATATACCTGCAGTAACGGTTGCTTCTAAATTACATAATCCCTCTTTTTATCAATTCTTAGTTAATGCCCACATTCAAAAACTTGCTGATGAATCACATTATGGTTTATCTCTAGTTCTCGGCGGCGGTGAAATTAGTGCGCAAGAATTAGTTGGACTGTATGCCATGTTAGCTAATGAAGGGCGTTGGCAACCATTAAAATTTACGGAACCAACGATATTACCCAAGCCACAACATACGTTACCCGAACCGCAACAATTGTTAAGCCCTCAAGCGGCATTTATGACAATTGATATGCTGAAACAAAATACTCGCCCACAAGATGTTCTTAGTAAAATGCAAAATAAAATAATTCCTGTTGCATGGAAGACGGGTACATCATGGGGATTTCGTGATGCTTGGACAGCAGGAACTTTTGGCCATTACGCTATGGTCGTTTGGCTTGGTAATTTTGATGGTAGTGGCAATAATGCTTTTGTAGGTGTAGATGCTGCTACGCCACTTTTTTTTAATATTGTTGATAGTATAAATGCTTATTATCCTAACTTGCATAAACCGAATCGCCCATTACCGCCTAATTTAAAGCGTATTGATATTTGCCTAACCAGTGGTAATCTTTTTACTCAATGGTGCAAGGCAAAAGGTAAAACGTGGTTTATTCCGGGTGTGTCACCAATTAACCCCGATACTATTTTTAGACCCGTTATGATCGATAACCAAACAGGTAAAGCAGTTTGCCCGCCTTATGACTTAACAACGTCTCACTTAGCCGTTTTTGAATACTGGCCTTCAGATTTAGCTGCTATTTTTGCAAGCGCAGGCATTCCTAAAAAAACACCACCATCAACCAAGCATTGCCGTTCATCGCAAAACTATTTAGGTGAACCACCCAAAATAACTTCACCACTTAAAAATGTGGTTTATCAATTTAGATCAACAAAACAAAAAAATGAACAAATCAGTTTTACTGCTACCAGTGATGGCAATGTAAAAACACTTTACTGGTTTGTTAATAATAATTTTATTGGGCAAACAGATCCAAGAAATGCAATTAACTGGATCCCAACACAAAGTGGCACATTCAAAATATTAGTGATGGATGATTTGGGACGAAGCAATTCTAGAAAAATTAAAATCGAACTTTTTGATTAATCGATTATGATGATAGCTAACTTTAAATGGCGTAGGATCATAATGGGAATTTAAATTATATTAATTATTTAACTGTATTAATTACTAATTCATTAATATGATTTTTAGTTTAGTTGACAAATTCAATAAAATAAAATACCGCATTATGCGGATCAACTGCCTACAACTAAGCCCACCTAGATTACACCATGAAGTGCAATTGGTCTTAACGCCTTAGAATAAAAGGAGGCAGGGCTTTTAAACTTATGTCGTTTTCTTTGGCGTGAGTTCAATAAGCTGTATGAGTTTTTACTTAATCGAGAAGATATTGAATACACAAAGCCCAAAGTCATTAGCATTTTTATTCCATCCTCTCGCCATTTTGATAATGGTAATGAACCAAATAAGCACTAGTAAAATTTTGAATAAACTTGCCACTATGTTGATAATGCTTTTTAGGTTCAAAAAAACCTTTTTCAATAGTCCATTCATATACACTTTTATTTAGAGGCATCTTTGTTAAAATCCCACTTAAACAATATCTTTTTATAAAGTCTTCTGCCTGTTTTAACTCCTCATAAACACCTGAGCAAAACTGAGCTTCATTTCCATGAAAAATCCATATAAACGATTGCATTATTTTTTCCCTCATACCCTACTACGATGATTTTTATATTTAAGCCAACGTTTAATTGTATTTAAACCCTTTCCAATTTTGATATATTTCGATCAACAACACTGCGCCGTTGTTTATTTAACTCAGGTTAGCTTTTTACTGGTTTCTGATTAGCTCTAACCCTTATCATTCCACCTTCACCTTTTACGTGAGCATGTGCTAGAGGGTGCCCCCTACCATGATAATAGTACTCAATGATAATATCACTATCTTTAACTATTATAGTAGAAGGAAAAGTTGAGCTAGCATGTAACCTCCACGGATCGACTAAAGTCAATCCATTAGACGCATACTGATACAGATTAAATCCATCTAACAGCCCAATCGAGATTAACAAGGTAAAACCTGTAGCTAGATAGGTATTTATTCTATTTTTTCTCATGAAGAATATTAATAAATAAATTATGTATATTCTGGCAAAAAACTGAATTTTCAATTAGTTCAGGTAATACAAGTACATAATAAAATACATTATCAAAATGCAAATTTATATCATAAGGCTCAAAATCCGAATCATTATCGAATTCAAATAGTGTAGCGATCCCATTCAACGTTGTATTTTTTGCCTCGATTCCAAAGCAACCTTCACCATTAATATCCAAATTATAGCCATTCTCAAGATGAGAATCTTGCATTTCATCATTTTTATAGAAAAATAGAAACTCTTCATCTCGAAAACTATCTCGTTTATATTTATAATTAATAGATGCTATTTTTTTGATCAATGAAGAAAACACATCATCTATCGTCTTATTAGTATAAAACCCATACATAACACCTGTCCATTCAGTCATATATTTATCTCCTAAACTATTTGCCTCCAAAAGCGCCATGTTTAATATAACTTCAGAGCTTATTATTCGCACTTCTGAGCTGTATTTCTTCTATATGTAGCATGTAGCTACCCCCTAAAATAGTACAGCAAAAAAGTAGAAAATTCTCTATGATAAAAGTAAAAGAGGATTCAATTATGAAAAAAATGACTGAACATCAAATCGTCGCTATTTTAAAAGAAGCTGAAGCGGGTATTCCGTCAAGGAGCTCTGTCGTAAAGATGGCATGGTAATTCAACTTTTTATAAATGGCGGGGAAAATATGGCGGTATGGAAACGTCGGATATCAAACGCTTAAAGGAGCTTGAGGCTGAAAATCGTAAGCTTAAGCAGATGTTTGCCGAACTGAGCTTAAAATCCCAGCTTCAGGAAGAAATCATAAAAAAGCTTTAGTGCCAACTGGGGCACGTAAAACGTGGGCACAGCAACTACAACAAAATCATTCAGTTACTATTGCTATGAGTTGTGCCATTGTTGGCTTAAGCCGTTGTGCTTACTATTATCAACCTAAGTTACTGGATGATTCGGTGATTATTTCGGTGTTGAATGCTATCACAGACCGGCATTTACGCTGGGGCTTTCCTAAATTTTTTAATCGTATCAGAAAGCTCGGCTATCAATGGAATCATAAACGGGTATATCGGGTGTATTGTGAATTTGTAACTATCCCCTAAAATAGTACAGCAAAAAAGTAGAAAATTCTCTATGATAAAAGTAAAGGGGATTTAATTATGAAAAAAATGACTGAACATCAAATCGTCGCTATTTTAAAAGAAGCTGAAGCGGGTATTCCCGTTAAAGAACTGTGCCGTAAATATGGCATGGCAAATTCAACTTTCTATAAATGGCGTGATAAATACGGTGGTATGGAAACCTCTGATATTAAACGTTTAAAGGAGCTTGAGGCTGAAAACCGTAAGCTTAAACAGATGTTTGCCGAACTGAGCTTAAAATCCCAGCTTCAGGAAGAAATCATAAAAAAGCTTTAGTGCCCACAAAAGCACGTAAAACGTGGGCACAGCAACTACAACAAAATCATTCAGTTACTATTGCTATGAGTTGTGCCATTGTTGGCTTAAGCCGTTGTGCTTACTATTATCAACCTAAGTTACTGGATGATTCGGTGATTATTTCGGTGTTGAATGCTATCACAGACCGGCATTTACGCTGGGGCTTTCCCAAATGTTTTAATCGCATCAGAAAGCTTGGCTATAAATGGAATCATAAGCGTGTTTATCGGGTGTATTGTGAGTTAAAACTTAATATTAGAGCTAAACGCAAAAAACGTATCCCCCAACGAACACCAGAAAAGCTATTGGTTCCTAATAAATAAGGTGAATGTTAGTCAATGGATTTTATGAGTAATAGTCGTTGCAATCAACGTCGTTTTAGCGCCTTCAATGTGATAAATGATTTTAACCGTGAGACATTAGGCATTGATATTGGTGTGAGTTTACCCGCAGGTAGAGTGACTCGTTATTTGGATAAATTGGCGGAGTATCATGGTTATCCGTTAAAAATACGGGGCGATAATGGACCTGAATTTACAGGAAAAACCTTTATAAACTGGGCTAAATCACATGATATAGCCATTGATTATATCCAGCCCGGTAGCCCTTATCAAAATGGCTATATTGAACGATTTAATCGTACCTATCGTACTGAAGTACTCGATTTATATCTTTTTAACAACTTAGCGCAAGCAAGGAGAATAACCGAAGAAGGGTTAACGATTTATAATACCGAAAGACCGCATGAGGCATTAAATAACATGACACCGATTGAGTATAAAACACTAAAACAAGCAGCATGATTTTCTACTTGAATCTTGTACTAAGTTTGGGGTATTTACAGGCTGCATTTCTATCACGTTTAAATTCTCTCCATTATTGTTTAGATCTTACTTATTTGTATTTTCATCTTTTCTAATATTTTTTCTAAATTCATCTAGTCCTAGTGCTTTCGGATCAAAATCATCAATATACATTAATGTCGCTATGCCGGTTTTATTATTTACTTCTCTTAGCCATTCACAAAAATTATCAAATATAATATCGTCACATTCCTCTTGTAATAAAAATCCACCATCCGTATGTGAGTCATATAATTGGTCTAAAGCACAAATAAATTCATCTTTATTTTTAATGAGCCAACTCATAGGTAGTTTAGTCATAATACCTATTAGCTTTAGTTCATCATCATAATGCAAAAGGGATGGTTTATTTTTCAAAAAATTGTATAGCATATTCTCGTTCATAAATTAATATCCTGATCCATCTAATGGAATATGAGCTGCATTTCTATCACGTTTAAATTCTCTCCATTATTGTTTAGAGCTTACTTATCTGTATTTTCATCTTTTCTAATATTTTTTCTAAATTCATCTAGTCCTAGTGCTTTCGGATCAAAATCATCAATATACATTAATGTCGCTATGCCGGTTTTATTATTTACTTCTCTTAGCCATTCACAAAAATTATCAAATATAATATCGTCACATTCCTCTTGTAATAAAAATCCACCATCCGTATGTGAGTCATATAATTGGTCTAAAGCACAAATAAATTCATCTTTATTTTTAATGAGCCAACTCATAGGTAGTTTAGTCATAATACCTATTAGCTTTAGTTCATCATCATAATGCAAAAGGGATGGTTTATTTTTCAAAAAATTGTATAGCATATTCTCGTTCATAAATTAATATCCTGATCCATCTAATGGAATATGAGCTGCATTTCTATCACGTTTAAATTCTCTCCATTATTGTTTAGAGCTTACTTATCTGTATTTTCATCTTTTCTAATATTTTTTCTAAATTCATCTAGTCCTAGTGCTTTCGGATCAAAATCATCAATATACATTAATGTCGCTATGCCGGTTTTATTATTTACTTCTCTTAGCCATTCACAAAAATTATCAAATATAATATCGTCACATTCCTCTTGTAATAAAAATCCACCATCCGTATGTGAGTCATATAATTGGTCTAAAGCACAAATAAATTCATCTTTATTTTTAATGAGCCAACTCATAGGTAGTTTAGTCATAATACCTATTAGCTTTAGTTCATCATCATAATGCAAAAGGGATGGTTTATTTTTCAAAAAATTGTATAGCATATTCTCGTTCATAAATTAATATCCTGATCCATCTAATGGAATATGAGCTGCATTTCTATCACGTTTAAATTCTCTCCATTATTGTTTAGAGCTTACTTATCTGTATTTTCATCTTTTCTAATATTTTTTCTAAATTCATCTA
>NZ_LZHO01000090.1:0-7621 GCF_001690895.1 Gilliamella sp. Nev5-1
AATAATTTAACTCCACCTAGTAATTACAAGAAACAAGAGGCGATTGATGCGTGGATTGAAGAGCACAAAGATATTGTTTACCGAAAAACCGCTTTAAACGGCGGTTTTGGTCAAATTGTTTGTATTGGTTATGCAATCAATGATGAGAATGTGCGAGTAATTTATTTTGATGACTGGGCATCATCTGAAAAACAAATATTGCAATCATTTTTTAATGATTTAATTGAGCGTTATAGACCCAGTTCAGATATAACCCCGCATTTTATTGGGCATAATATCGAAAATTTCGATCTTCGATTTATTTATCAGCGCGCAATCGTTTTAGATGTTATACCTCCGGCATTTTTACCGCTAAATAACAAATCATATAACAATATGTACATATTTGATTCTATGACGGAGTGGGCAGGTAAACGTAATTATGCGTCATTAAATGAAGTTTGTTTGGCGCTTGGTATAGAGCCAAAATCCGATGATATCGATGGCTCAAAAGTCTGGGATTTGGTGCGAGAAGGGAAAATAAAACAGGTTGCAGATTATTGTGCTGCCGACGTTGAGAAAGTTAGATTAATACATAAGCGCATGACATTTCAGAATGCAAGTTAATTACAGCCGGCAAGGTTTAAGTGAGCGAAAAAGTATATGACGTTGATAAAACAAAACTGGAGCAAGAAAAATGGCACGTGGAATAAATAAACTAATTCTAGTTGGCAATGTAGGCCAAGATCCAGAAGTTCGTTACATGCAAAATGGTAACGCTATAGCTAATTTGAGTATAGCAACATCTGAAAGTTGGAAAGATAAACAAACTGGCGAAAATCGTGATCGCACTGAGTGGCATAGAGTTGTTATATTCGGTAAATTAGCCGAAATTGCTAACGAGTACGTCAAAAAAGGCGCTCAAGTGTATATTGAAGGTCAATTACAAACAAGAAAATGGCAAGATCAATCAGGTCAAGATCGTTATACTACTGAAGTTGTAGTTAACCCAATTGGTGGTACTTTACAAATTTTAGCAACACGCAATAACAGCGATGGAAGCACTACTACTCAGCAAGCATCAAAATCTGAAAAACCAGTAACGCAAGAGCCGCCAATTGATTTCGATGACAATATTCCGTTTGCTAAAATCGGACTGCAATATCCAAAACACACTATTAACTCAATATAAGCATTTTATTTATCTGTGTTGACAATAATTTTATCGGGTTGTATATTGAGTGAAGTGATTGAACCTCACTCAAGAAGCGGAAACCGCACCCGATAGCATTTGCGGTATTTTTATATCCAGATTTTATGGTCGGGTGGCAAGCAGCACATACAAAACCGAAAGGGAAAACTGCTGACTGTCTTCTTGCAGGGTTCAATCACCTGACCACCCTATTGAACCTAGGGTTATATAAATCAAGAAGAGGATATAATCATGTCAAACACATCTATTAATTTATTTACATTTAACTTCAATAATTCACCCGTTCGCACTACTGAAATCAACAACCAAATATGGTTTTTAGCTAATGACGTTTGTTCTATTCTTGAATATAAAAACTCACGCCGAGCAATAGAATTACATTGCAAAGAAAAGGGTGTAACAAAACGGTACACCCTTACAAAGGGCGGTAATCAGGAAATGATTTATATTAGTGAAGCAAATTTATTTAGATTAATTATTAAAAGTAAACAAGAGAAGGCTGTTATTTTTGAAGAGTGGGTTATGGAGGATTTGTTACCCACAATCCGCAAAACAGGCTCATATTCATTAACAATTAGCACCGAACAGCAACAAGCAATCAAACAAGCGGTAAACGAACGTTCATACAGGACTGGTGAACATTACCAAGCTATCTACACTAAATTCTATGAAAACTTCAAGATACCACGTTACCAAGATTTACTTGCTAGTAAGTTCGACGAGGCTATAGAGTGGTTGGGTGGGGTTGCAAAAACAAGAAAAGATGTGATTGAGGTAAGCAGAACCAACCTAATTTGTTTAGTTCATCACATGCTTTGGTTGAACGATTTCTACATAGATAATCGCTTATACGATGTTTTTAAAATGCTGGGGTCTAATTTCGGTATAAGACTTCACGATCATTTTGGCGACGGTGCTTTTGTTGCCTCGATGTTTAAACAACAGCTAGAAAAGAAACAATTACAGAAACTATAAATTAAGGGCATTATGCCCTTTTTTAATCCGCAAAATCTGTTAATAACTCACTGAACAACCACCCTATTCCATTAATTTATTAAAAATATCTGCGCTAATTATTTGGCGTGCTATTTCTATTATCTATAGGAAATAATCATGAATAAACCAGTACTAGATGTTTGCTGTGGCTCTAGAATGTTCTATTTTAACAAACATGATGATCGAGTTTTATTTTGCGATAAACGAAAAGAGAATCACATTTTATGTGATGGGCGAGCGTTAGAAATTAATCCAGACGTGCAACTTGATTTTACAAATTTGCCATTTTCAGATGAATCATTTCATCTGGTTTGTTTCGATCCGCCCCATCTAATCAAAGTTGGCCGCCGCAGTTGGCTAGCAAAAAAATATGGCCAACTTAATAAGTCAACTTGGCAAGATGATTTAAGAAAAGGCTTTAGTGAATGTTTTCGCGTACTAAAAAACAACGGAACATTAATATTTAAATGGAATGAAACAGATATACCAGTTAAATCTATTTTAGCGCTAACAGAGTATAAACCGGTGTTTGGACACATTAGCGGAAAACGTTCAAATACGCACTGGATGACATTTATAAAAAATGGGTTTGTATATAAGAATGAATAATTAATCGAACATTTTTCAATCTTTGATTCACCGATTCGGGGGAATCAAAGTACAAATAATAAACAACTCTCCCCAAAATTGGGGAAAAATATTAGGTAACCAATCATGACTACACACGAATTAAAAATAAAATCTGAATATTTCATGGACGTTGCTCAATGTCAGAAAAAGGCCGAAATTCGCTACAATGACCGCAATTACAAAGTCGGGGATATTCTAAATTTGTATGAAATTGACAAGAGCGGTAATCGTACAGGTCGTCAATGTAGCGTTATTGTCTCTCACATTTTAGATGATGCTGAGTATTTGAGGGATGGTTATGTAATGCTGAGCATTGACGTAATATACTGATTTATATAGAGGAATTAGGCGAATTATGAATAGTAATACTCTAAAGAAATATCAAACTCAATTACAAAAATTAAAAGCGAAGCAAAGCGTTGTCAAAACAGAATTAACAGATTGTCAGCATCGCTATAACTCAATCAAAAATGAAATACTCGACGTACAAACAAAGATAAATGAACTATCACGCAATAACAAACTAATAGTTAGCGAACATGCAACCATTAGAATATTAGAGCGCATGTTTGGAATAAATTTGAGCGAAATACACGAGCAAATAATTGCTGAAATTTTGCCGGTTTATACAAAGCTTGGAGATGGAACTATACCAGTTAAATGTATTGGTTTACGTGCTGTAATAAAAAACGGCGTGATAGTAACAGTTAAATGAGGATAACAATAATGACAGAACAATTAAAACCTTGCCCGTTTTGCGGCAGTGAATATTTATTCATTGATGAGATTGATTATAGACTCAATGAAGATATTCCTGAGCATCTCAGAGATGCTATTTGTTTCGCTGTGGTTTGCTATGATTGTAATGCAAGAGGTTGCGAAAAAGATACTGAAAATAAAGCAATTTTGGCTTGGAATTCAAGAATCAGCAAATCACAAAAACATATCAACGAAATTAAAGCGCAAGCTATTGAAGAAGCCGTAAAAAAAGCTGATAACGAAACATACATCGGAGTTGTCGGTAGTGATTTTCCGCCACAAAAACAATATAAAGCTGAAATTCTAGCATTTGCTGATAGCTTAAGGTTAAAACATGAATAAATACAGACAATTACGTAGTTTATTTATTGATGAGAGATGAGAAAATTATAGGAGTAAATAATGTTAGAGTTAACAGAAAAACAGAAACGTGTATTAAACGCAATAAAAGGGTTTATTGATGCCAATGACTACCCACCCACTCGCTCAGAGATGGCTAAAATTCTTAATTACAGGTCGGCTAATACAATAGAACTTTTTTTAAAATCCTTACAGGAAAAAGGATATATAAAAGTGCTCAAAGGAACAGCAAGAGGCATTATTATTAATAAAGAGGTATAAGCATGGGTGAATCAATTATATTAACAGATGATGAACTACATATGTTAACAGGCAAAAAAAGAAAAAAGTTACAGATAAAATGGTTAAGAGAAAACAAGTTCTGCTTTCATGTCAATTTGCTTGGTAAGCCAATAATTCTACGTTCATCATTGAATCAAAAGGTAATCGTTGAACAAAAACAACAACAAGAGCCAGATTTTGGAGCTTTAAATGGCAAGGAACCGTAAAGACAAAAAAGACAATATCCTCCCTCCTCGTGTATCAAAAAATAAATATTCATACTACCTCAAAACAAGAGAAAACAAGACCGTCACACTAGGCTCGATAAATATGAGCATGGTGGAACTATGGGCAAAGTATGAGGGCGTTATTGCTGAACAAAAAGAGGAAATGACGTTTAGTAAACTGTGGAGTACGCACTTAAATAGCGCTGCTTTTCATAAACTGTCATCACGCTCACAAGAAGATAAGTTGCGAGGAGCTAAAAAAATATTACCTGTTTTTGGACATATAAACGTTAATAATATTAGACCTGAACATATAAGACGCTACATGGATATCAGGGGTGAGCAAAGCAAAGTACAGGCAAATCACGAATTATCTTATATGTCGGTGGCGTTTGGCTGGGGCTATGAGCGTGGGTATTGCAAAATAAATCCGTGTTCTGGGGTTAAAAAATTCAGCATTCAAGCGAGAGATAAATATATTGAAGACATAGAGTATTACACAATTTATGATGAAGCGATCGATATACTAAAAGTGGCCATGGAAATATCGTATCTGTGCGCAGTTCGGGAGGGTGATATATTTAAACTTAAGCACAGCCAAATACTTAAAGAGGGTATTTACATAAAACAAGGCAAAACAGGAAAACGGCAAATCAAACAATGGACAGAACGACTAATGGACGCAATTAATTTAGCTAAAAAACTGTTCCCCCCATCCTCCCCCGACTCTCTCGTGCTACAAAATAAATCAGGAGGTAAGCTAATCCAGAAGACATTTAATTCATATTGGTTAGATGCAAAGCGAAAAGCAGAAGAAAAGCTGGGCAGAAAAATCAATTGCACATTTCACGATATCAAAGCTAAAGCTATTTCGGACTACGACGGAGCAACTAAAGATAAACAGCTATTTAGTGGTCATAAGACCGAGGCTCAGGTTAATACATATGACCGAAAAGTGAAAATAACACCGACGTTAAACCCACCCAAAAAAGAAGATTTATTCTAACTGTATATTCTAAGTTAATTCTAAGTGTTGATGATTTTAAAATTACAATATTTTATCTTATTGATTTTACTTATTATAAATGGAGGCGCGTCCCGGAGTCGAACCGAGGTAGACGGATTTGCAATCCGCAGCATGGCCACTCTGCCAACGCGCCTTAGTGGTCTGTCTGAATAGGCTGTAAATAGTAGCACTGCCTTGAATAATCGTCAAGATTAAATAGATTATAATTACAGCAATCACGTTGTTTTTAACTTATTTTTTTATAACCTAATTATTCGTGGCAAAAAATCTAGTGGTTCAATATATTTAAATAAAAATAATCTTCAAAGTTAATTAATAATAATTACAGCCTTATAACAATGATGTAAATAATAAAAATTACAAAATATTCCTTATGTTATCAAATAACTTTAAGCAGTGTAACTACCACCTAAAATAGTACAGCAAAAAAGTAGCTATTGATGCCCCTTTCTCATGATCGGCAGAATTTTCATAATTAGAGCCCCTCTCGTCTTTGCATATGTAAAAAACATACTAATTAATATCGCGCGCTTACTGTCGTAACTAGCACTCTTGCTTTTAACTTCTCACAATATTACCGTAATACATCAAGCGTTATTTCCGACAATAATAACTTTTCGAATTTCGGTGCAACATCTCTATTAATTATCCCGCTAGTAACATCATGCGTTCTATCTGTATAATCAACATCCGCAAACCAACGTTCTAGTCAATAACCAAACACGTCATTATTCATGATGGTTTTCTAAGTTGCTTTCCCTCGCAGAGAAATATTATTTGCCAATATTCTTTAACTTCTAGTAATTTATCTCTAGCTTCAGATAGTGAAATTTCACCCTGTTTTCCAAACATCATTATTTCTCTTCTTTCGTTAATACGATAATCATAACGAAGCACTATTGTCTCCGTTTTTAATACTACAACATACAAACAGTCAGGGTCTGGAATTTTATACTACTTATCTTTAGGTTTTATTCATTTTAGCTTTGTTTCTGTTAACATAAAACACCTCGATACCGTCAGCATTGTCGGTACTTTTGATAAGATGTTTATATCAAACGTTAATACTATCAACATTACCGACAAAAAATATAAGCTAAAATGAGAAGATATAAGATTGATTGAGGCTAAAAAGCCTTGTTATACAAGGCTTCAGATTGATGACAAACCTCGATATAATTCGGGGTTTATTTTTTTATTTAAACCATAAATAGGCTTTTTAATTTGGATTTTATTAAATAAATTAAAAAATAGCTTAAAAAAACGTAACAAAAATAGCTTTATCGCTATTTTCTTGATATTTTGAGCCGTTGCGGCCAATAAACACTGCATTTGAACCTGTGCTCTTCCTCTAAATCGTGCATAGCGATGTCCGTGGTGTTGTTTAGCATCAGCAAAGCTGCGCTCTATGGTTTCTTTTCGCCGAGCATAGACTTTTTTACCCCACTGACTTAAACGAATCTCGTTGGCTTTCTCTTTATCTGCTTCCCAGATATGCCGTGTGATGACTTTCTGTGTATTTTTACTCTGTGTACACTGTGACAATAACGGACAGATTTTGCAGGTTGTTGCATCAGAATGATAATGACGATAACCTTCCCTGCTGGTAGTTTTATATATTAATGTTTGCCCGTTTGGGCAAGTATAAGTATCGTTTTGACTGTTATAGATAAACTGCTTTTTTCTGATGGGATTCGCACCATGGGTGGGACGACGATAACCCAACACCGGATATATCTGCTCTGCCAGCAGTAAATGGCAAATGGGAGCCGTAAAATAACCCGCATCAAGGCCGACACCAACCGGATTAAAGCCAAACCGCTCTAACTGGCGTTTTAATCGAGCCATGTAAGGCTGGGGATCATGGATATTTCCAGCTGTGACATAGGTATCGGTAATTAAATTATGTTTGCCATCAACCGTTCGGTGATCTAAGTAGAAGAACCCTTTAGGCTTGCCTTCCCGATGCATAAAGCCACTGTCCGGATCTGTTGTACTGACTTTAACCTCCTTGTATTTCTCTACCGTCGATGGCTTTAAGGCTTTTTTCCGTTTAATTCTCTTTCTGCGTTGATGGCTTGATTAAGCGCATCAATATATTGACTGGGCTCAACAATACGCTGCTCATTACGTGCTTTGCCTTTATTGGCATTTGCTTTTAGGTGAGTA
>NZ_LZHO01000091.1:0-8015 GCF_001690895.1 Gilliamella sp. Nev5-1
ATGATCCTTATGCAAGAGCAAGAAGTATTATCGCAAAGCTATCAGATAAAGACCAAGAAAAGATTTTTAATTTTCTGCGTATAGTAATGATAGATACAATGTCAACAATTTTTGGCACCATAGATGGTTCATGTTTTCCTCCTAATATTAGTGGTGATTTCATTCTTGAGTATGATGGAGATGAAATACAAGGTTCATTGCAAGATGAGTTAATTGCCAAAGCGGAAGAGATTGGTGTCTACAATTAATGAATTAATCATTTTCCCCCGATCTGCTAGTAGGCGAAAAACACAACAAACAGGGATAGACCGACTACTGTTATGATTGCACCAACAGAATTGAAGCGATTGCCATCAAAGATACTGGGAAATTCTGCTATACGATGATACCCCAACCTATTAGCGGGATCGAAAGCGTGTTCCTAAAAAAAGAGGTCGATGCTAATTATGGCTAAACGTGTTGTTTGGAAGAAAAATGATCTAGTCAATATCCAATTACGTGATAATTTATACACAATTGGACAGATGCTAACCAGCCCTGAAATGCGCTTTTATGATATTTTCAATTCAGATGGTGCATGGCAGAATTTAGATTTAAATAAAATAGAACCCTTGTTCAGCGTTTTTGTTGGGAATGTGATTAATAAGTCGTTAATTCAAGGGAAAATAAAATCCATTACAGTAATACCCAGTTCAAAGCCTAGCGAAAGATATTGGATTGATGCCTATACTATTTTGGATGGAGATCATTACAAAGGTGACAAATTTAATTTTCATTTTTTAGGAGGAAAATTAATAGATCTTGTTCCTGATGCTGATGGCATTTTAAGTACAACTAGAGCACCAATTATCAAAGAAGATTTAACGCTTCCACAAGATAGAAAGCTTATTGAACAATATGAGATGACTAATATGTGGGGTGATGTAGATTTACGAGACCGCCTCTGTCGCTATTTTGATACAGGTATTAACCGTGATGATCTGAAATTTGAAGTATTCCCTGATTTAT
Source organism: Gilliamella sp. Nev5-1 (assembly GCF_001690895.1). Lineage (NCBI taxonomy): Bacteria > Pseudomonadati > Pseudomonadota > Gammaproteobacteria > Orbales > Orbaceae > Gilliamella > Gilliamella sp. Nev5-1. The sequence continues at coordinate 1,009 of NZ_LZHO01000091.1, forward strand.
GGGATGACAGAGAAAAATTGCGTCCCCTGACACGCCGCCTACCAGAACCACTTCGTTAAGCAGATAATCAAAAGAAAACGGAATTACCCTTTTTTATTTAACTGAATGATTATCAAAAAAACAAAGATAAAGAAACCAAAACCCCAACATAATTACCCCCCTTTTACTTTTATCATAGAGAATTTTCTACTTTTTTGCTGCACTATTTTAGGGGGTAGTTACAATTGTTTTAACCATTTCTAAAAACAGATCTCTTTTTTCATTACGAATCTTTGGGTTCCATACCATAGCAATATCCCACCCTGGTTGTTCAAATTCAGGGATAATGAGTTTAACGCCTTTCGGTAAAAAATGACGGACACTTGCCGGAACAAAGGCAACCCCATTTTTACCTGCAATTAACGCTAAAAGAGACGAAAGATCACTGGTGGCTGATACGGGATTTGAAAATATATTCATATGGTCAAGCATCATTTTAGTTTGTTCAGCCAAACAAGGTGCTAAGTTTGGCTTTATGTGCAATAAAGAGTGTGTTTCGATTACATAATTAAGATTAGAGGAATTAACTTCAACGTCAGCCGGCACAGCAAGAACGATCCGTTCCTTAGATAGAATTATTGAATTTAGAGAATCGTGTACCGGCATTCGAGCAAAGGCAATATCCAATTCACCTTGCATCAACATCTTAATTTGAGTACTAGATGGAATTTGTCTGGTAATAACTTCATATTCAGGATATTTATCCGAAAAGGCATGAATCCACTTAGGTACATTTTGGAATGACGAAATACCAAATCCAATTAATATATGGTTATGTGCATTCTTCTTAATATCACTGGCTGTGATAAAAAAATGATTGTAATACTTTAAAAGTATTTGCGCTTCGAGAAATATTTTTTCTCCAATATATGTTAATTTTGCTCCATTCCGACCTCTAATAAAAAGTTTCATTTCAATAATTCTTTCTAAAGCTTGAATTTGTTTTGTCAATGCAGGTTGAGTTATAAACAAAGCTTCAGCTGCGAGGCGGTAACTTTTAGTTTCAGCCAGTGTTATAAATGCTTTAAGCAGTCGGATGTCGATATTCATATCCATTCCAAATGTTTATCAATAACTGATTTTTTTTTCATTATACACAACTTCCTCAAATGTTTATATTTAAGAAAGTTCAATTTTGCATGGAGATAGACGTCATGCCCAAAGTAGCGTTATTAACTAATGATTTGCAATATGAATTTACCTACAAAATATCAAAATCACCTGAAGAACTGGAAGAAAAACTTACTAAATTTAATGAATTTTTAAACGGTATCAGGAATCTAAATCATCAAGTTATACATTTACAGTTGATTAATGATCCCAATGATCCAGCAGTGCAAAAAAGATATAAAAATCGAGAAGGTGGTATTCCAGCTTTAGCTGGAATACCAGAAAATCAGATATTGAAGACAATAAGTCATCCTTCAGATATTGTTGTAGTAAAAGGACGAGATACTGGTTTTTACAACAATGACCTTGATGGTATTCTAAAAAAACTTGGTGTTAATTCAGTGATTGTTACAGGCTTGCAAACTCATGTTTGTGTTCAAACAACGGCAGCTGATGCTTATTTTAGAGGGTACAATGTATGGGTTCCAAGTGATGGTGTTTTTGCTCCTTCCATAGATGATACCAATCGTGCTTTAGAATGGCTGGCAAATTATTGCGCGACAGTAGCTTCATCTTCTGAAATTTTAGCTCTTCTAGAGAAGCAAGATGATTTGCCGGAACGCAGTTAATGGAGCTAAAAATGAACATTATAAAGTCAAATGAAGAGGTTGTTGTTCTAGATCATGGTACTGGAGCAAAATTAAGTCGAGAGCTGGTTGAGAAAATTGCTTATATCCTCGATGATACTTATCTTGGAGCAATGGAAGATAGCGCATCATTAAATTTACCTACTAGCAAAGTTGCATTTACGACAGATTCTTTTGTCGTAACCCCTTTAATTTTCGGCAATGGTGATATTGGCAAAATTGCAGTGTGTGGTACTGTTAATGATTTGGCCGTAAGTGGTGCAAAGCCACTTTATTTAACTCTTAGTCTTATTTTAGAGGCAGGTATGCCAATGTCTGAATTGTTTAAAATCATTGAATCTATCCGCGATACCGCCAGATCTGCTAATGTCAAAATTGTAGCTGGCGATACTAAAGTTGTTGGAAAAGGCGAAGCTGATAAGCTTTTTATTAACACTGCCGGCATTGGGATATTTGAGCATTCACCTGTTTCAATCAAAAATGTAAAACCAGGACAGAAAATTATTTTAAGTGGATATATAGGGAACCATTCTATTCATTTATTATCAATGCGCGAAGGGTTGGGATTTGAACGTGATATACTAAGCGATTGTGCGCCTCTAAATCAAATGATTCAAGAGATATTTGATAATGTACCAGAAGGTAAAATTGCATCAATGAGAGACGTTACAAGAGGGGGGCTATCAGCTGTTCTTCATGAACATGCTCGTTCACAAAATTGTGAAATAGTTATTGAAAAAGCTGCATTACCAATTCAACTTGAAACAGCTATGGCCGCAGATATGTTAGGTGTGGATATCATCAATTTAGCCAATGAGGGCTGTTTATGTCTGTTTGTTGAACCTGATGCCGCGGAAAGTGTTCTCGCTATACTTAAGAGAAATCCTTTTGGGGAGAAAGCTGTAATTATTGGGGAAGTTATGCGAGTAGGACAACCAAAAGTTTGCATGATTGAATCTGACGGTACTCAAATTACTATTGAGGAATTATATGGTGCAGAACTTCCAAGGCTCTGTTGAGAAAGTAACCAAACGTTATCGTGTAAGCGGTATTGTCCAAGGGGTAGGATTTCGCCCCTTTGTTCATAGATTAGCCAAGAATTATGGCGTTAATGGATGGGTATTGAATGACTCTGAAGGTGTACTGATTGAATTACAATCATCAAATGATAATATTGCATTAATGATGAACGAATTAGTCTCAACGCCTCCTCCGCTAGCTCGAATAATAAATATAACAATAATAGATCAAGTTGATAATGAATGCTATCAAACATTTAGCATTAGAAAAAGTCTTCAGCTTGACCATATGAATACAATTATACCTCCTGATTCCAACGTGTGTAATGATTGTCTATCAGAAATGAGGGATTCTGAAAATATTCGTTACAGATATGCTTTTATAAATTGTACCAATTGTGGACCACGATATTCCATAATTAAAGATATGCCTTATGATCGTAGTCAAAGTACAATGAGTTCGTTTAAAATGTGTCCATCCTGTCAGCATGAATATAATAATATTGATGATAGACGTTATCATGCTCAACCAAATGCATGTCCGATATGTGGACCTGAACTAGAATTGGTTGATCATTCAGGCAAACCTATATCCACTGATGATATCGTCCGTTTTACTATTAAAGAGTTAAAAGAGGGCAAAATCGTTGCAATAAAAAGTTTAGGAGGATTTCATTTAGTAGTTGATGCATCAAATACTTCAGCAGTTAAAGAACTGAGAAAACGAAAGAAAAGAGATGCAAAACCCTTTGCTGTTATGGCTGAAAATGTAGATAACATCAACAATTTTGCGACCGTAGAGTTTGAAGAAAAAATTCTTTTGGAAAGCCCGCAACGTCCAATTGTGTTATTACAAAAACGTAAAGTTAAATTTTTGGAAGATGTTGCTCCACACAATCCAAATATAGGGGTAATGCTACCGTCCGCACCGCTACATTATTTGTTACTTGAAGACCCTACAATGCCTGTTTTAGTAATGACTAGCGGTAATTTATCAGGTTATCCTATCGTTTATGATAATAAAACTGCTGTAGAACAATTAGGTAAAATTGCAGATTACTTCATTTTAAACAATCGTGATATTCATACACGCGTTGATGATTCGGTTGCTCGTATTATGATTAATGAAAAAAAGGATAAAAACCAGATGTTATTTCTGCGCCGTTCAAGAGGTTATGCGCCTTACCCGATTCATCTAGCATATGAAGTTGGCTCAATTACTGCATTGGGTGCTGAATTGAAAACAACAATTAGCCTTTCAAAAGATAAACAAGTTTTTATGAGTCAACATATTGGTGATCTTAAAAATGACTTAACTTTCGACTCACATAAAGATTGTATTTCTCATTTAAAAAAACTTCTAGGTATAGAAACAAATGCTATTGCCTGTGATTTGCATCCAATGTTTCGTTCAACACGAACAGCTTTAAATCAGTTAAATACGAAAGTTATTCAGGTCCAGCATCATCATGCTCATATGGCTTCATGTATGGCTGAAAATGGATTATTGGGTCAAACTATTGGTGTAATCTTTGATGGGACTGGATATGGTACAGATGGGAGCATTTGGGGTGGTGAATTTCTAATAGGTGATTTTGAAAATTTTTCAAGAGCAGCTTGTCTCCGAACGATTCGATTAATCGGCGGAGACAAAGCCATTAAAGAGCCTTTACGCATTGCTGTATCTCTGTTGACAGAAACTTTTGGTGATAATTTTGATTTGCTTGATATACCAGCATTAAATTTGTTGTCTGAACAACAAAGGAATGTATTTACTAAAATGTCGGTACAAAAAATCAATTCAGCTGCAACAAGTAGTATTGGCAGACTTTTTGACGGTGTATCAGCGTTAATGGGAGTTTGCACTAACGTTGAATATGAAGGGCAAGCAGCAATTGAGTTAGAATCGCTTTTAGAACGCGATTTGCACATGGTTAAACCATTTAAGTTCAGACTTGAAGATAAGGATGGTCATATTGAAATTGATTATAGACCAATGATAAAAGAGATAACTTTTGCTCTCCTAAGCACAGAACCGAACTTGTCAGAAATTAGCCGGTGTTTCCATTCCACTATTGTAGAAATAATTAAAACTGTGTGTAAACAATTAGCTTCTAAGACAGGGTGTAATCAAATTGTATTAAGCGGTGGTGTTTTTTGTAATGAATTCATTCTCATGAATACAATAGATCATTTAGAAAAAATTGATTTAAAACCATACAGCCATAAATTAGTACCAACTAATGATGGTGGAATTTCATTAGGGCAAATAGTTGTTGCTGCACCTATTTTAAACTCAAAAGGATAAAAAATTATGAGTAATGCAAGAGAAAAAATTTCCGGTGTTTTATTTGATATGGATGGTGTACTTATCGACTCCAATACTGTTATTGAAGGAGCCTGGATTGAAGCCGGCGCTTTATACGGAATCAAAGTTACTGATAGTGATATAGTAAATCATATTCACGGCCAACCAGGACCGCACACAATAAAGGCGCTTTTTGGCCACCTGCCAATAGATGACCAAAAAAAAGTACAGGCCTATATTATTCATGCTGAAAATACTGCTGACTATGAGCCTATTCCCGGCGTTGCGCAGTTAATATTAGCTTTGTCAGCTGCAAAAATAAGAGTAGGAATAGTGACGAGTGGCTGGCGAGAAAAAATTGACAGGATCATGGATATGCTTCAGATTAAAGACTGTATTTCCGTGATTGTAGAGCGTGATGATGTGTCTCGTGGTAAACCATTCCCTGATCCGTATATTTTAGGTGCGAAACGTTTAATGCTACCTCCCAATAAAACACTGGTATTTGAGGACTCAATTAGTGGCGTTACCTCTGCTGTTGAAGCCGGTGCATATTGCGTAGGTATCGGAGAAACAATACTTATCAAGCATGGTGCTAAAACTGCAATAGCTAATTTTTTGGAAGTTAAAGTAAATAAACAAGATAATGGCGATTACAGTATCTCGTTGGATCGCGATCATGAAGTTTTTATAGAGAATTGATAAAGGAAATAAAAATAGAATCAAGAGCAAGATGTGCTGTTACTGTATTATTTTACAATGGATTTATAACTGGCGCTTGGGCGATTCAAATTGCATAATTTGCACCACGTTTTAATGTCACGGACGAAGTAATTGGTTATTTTATTCTTACTTTTGGTCTTGGCGCATTATTTATGATGCCTATATCCGGGATATTAATGTCTAAATTTGGGTCTCGTCAAATTGTGCAAATTTCGGTATTATTTGCACTATTAGCTAGAGATATACGTTAGCTAAAAAGAGTTTACCCACAAATACCCAATAGCGCTTTTCAGAAATTAATCACCAAAAATAAAGAAATATATCCAGAAATGAATACAGTAAAACCTAATGGAAAAGGAGGTTGTTAAATGAATAAAATAGGAAAAGATGAATTAGTAGTTACCTCACTTTTATCTATGCTTTTGGATGATACACTTGAATATTATAAAATTCATTTAAGTGATCCGAGTAAATCTACAAACGATAATGATCCTTATGCAAGAGCAAGAAGTATTATCGCAAAGCTATCAGATAAAGACCAAGAAAAGATTTTTAATTTTCTGCGTATAGTAATGATAGATACAATGTCAACAATTTTTGGCACCATAGATGGTTCATGTTTTCCTCCTAATATTAGTGGTGATTTCATTCTTGAGTATGATGGAGATGAAATACAAGGTTCATTGCAAGATGAGTTAATTGCCAAAGCGGAAGAGATTGGTGTCTACAATTAATGAATTAATCATTTTCCCCCGATCTGCTAGTAGGCGAAAAACACAACAAACAGGGATAGACCGACTACTGTTATGATTGCACCAACAGAATTGAAGCGATTGCCATCAAAGATACTGGGAAATTCTGCTATACGATGATACCCCAACCTATTAGCGGGATCGAAAGCGTGTTCCTAAAAAAAGAGGTCGATGCTAATTATGGCTAAACGTGTTGTTTGGAAGAAAAATGATCTAGTCAATATCCAATTACGTGATAATTTATACACAATTGGACAGATGCTAACCAGCCCTGAAATGCGCTTTTATGATATTTTCAATTCAGATGGTGCATGGCAGAATTTAGATTTAAATAAAATAGAACCCTTGTTCAGCGTTTTTGTTGGGAATGTGATTAATAAGTCGTTAATTCAAGGGAAAATAAAATCCA
>NZ_LZHO01000092.1:0-3417 GCF_001690895.1 Gilliamella sp. Nev5-1
GTGTTTGACACAAATTCAGTTTTCACCGCTTTAAATGTTGCTTCAGCAACAGCATTATCATAAGGGCATCCCTTATGGCTTAATGAACGCTCAATGCCAAATTCCTTTAAACATTCATCAAGTAGATGATTATCAAATTCTTTTCCTCTATCTGAATGAAATAACTCAACTGAATTTAAGTTAATAGGGATTTGGCTGATAGCATCCATAACCAGTTGAGCATTTTTATGTTTTCCAGCACTTCGTCCCACGATTTCTCGATTGCTTACATCAATAATCACACAAAGGTAATGCCATTGTTGTTTTACTCTCACATAAGTTAAATCAGTCACTAACACTTTGCGTTGTTGGCCTACGGTAAACTCACGATTAAGTTGCTTACTTACTGTTGATTCGTTGCTTTGTTCTGTATTAGCACAATATTTTTTACAGGTATATTTTGATACTCATCCGTTTTCTTGCATGATTCGACCAATTCGGCGACGGGATAATAGTATGCTTTTCTTTCTAAGCGCTACTTGTAGTCGCCTTGTTCCATAGGATTGATAGTTATCGTTAAATATCGCTTTCACTTTTTTACTAAGCTCTTTGTCTGTTTTTTTACTGGTTAATGGTTGTTGATAATAAAATCGATTTCTTGACACTTGTAAACATCGACATAACGCACGTAAGCTATATCGATGTTGATTCTCGGTGATTAATTTGATTTTCGTCCTATTATCAACGCCGCTTGCTTTAGGATGTCATTCTCCATTAACAATCGCTTATTCTCTTTACGTAGGGCTATGAGCTCATTTTCTTGAGCACGACGATTAGCTTGAGCTGTAAACTCACCAGTGGTTTGATATTGCTTAATCCACTTATCTAATGCGGATTTAGTCAGGTCGTATTCGGTGACAATATCCGCTCGTTTTTTGCCATTTTGGTATAACATTACCCTCTGTTTTTTAAATTCATTACTAAAACTGCGTTTTTCTCTTCTTGAAATAAGATTTGTCATTGTTGGTTCCTTTTGTTTTTTGGTTATCATAACAATGACCTTATTAAACTGGTACTAATTAGTGTAGCCTGTCCATCAAAAGCGAACAATGGCTGGAGGCGCTGAATTTAACTGGGTCTGGGAGGGTGAAGGTCAAGATGTTCGTTGTTTACGTCAATGGGGTAACTTTGGGCAAATAGATGAACGTTACACATGGCAAGATGAAAACGTGATTGTCACCATGGCTGATGGCAGTCAAAAGTGTTACACCCATAAAGACGGTTTGTTACAGTCAGAAATCGATGCTAATGGGGCGACCAAAACCTATCAGTATAATGAAGAGGGATTGAAAACCGTTGAGATTGATGCGTTAGGGCATCAAACCCACTATGAATATACGGTTAATATACTGGGTGGGTTAAATAGTTATCAATATGTCAATGGTGATCCGATAAATTGGATAGATCCGTTAGGGTTGATTAAGGTCGCTGACAAGGGCGTTGAGGGGATTGTTGGAAAAGAAGCTGATACTCAATTAGTACCAGATACTTTTGTATCAGATGTTACTACTCATAATAAACAATTAGGAGTAATAAATCGAAAACAAGGTACAATTTCTGGCGCTCATAATCAAGATGCATTTTTAGAATCTATTGAAATAACAGGTGCTAAAATTGTAAACCCTAAGTACACAGATAGACAATATCCTGGGTTGATTGAATATCAGTATCAAATTCCAGCTATAGCTGGAAATGGACCAAATGCAGGAAAAGTAACCGGATACAAAGGTGTTGAAAGAAAAACCACCTATGATCCTGCAATACTTTCTGATGCAAAAGTAGCGGAGATGTCAAATAAAGCAGCACATCAAGCAAAAGATTATTTTCAATCAAATCCGACAAAGAACGTGTATGATACTAAAGTAGGTGGCTATTGGTTTAGAGTGACACATGACCCAAAAACTAATAAAATAAATAATGCATTTTTGACAATGCCGCCAAGGAGTATTAGATGACAAATAATATACAATGGTTGAAAAAAATTGAAAAAAATTAATTGAAAATGATGGAGGAAATTTATATAGCTTATTGGAAATAATGTATAAAGAACAAAAAATGAATTTTTTACAGTTTTTATATGATGCTTCCAAAGGAATTGGATGTTCACCGTCCGAAGGGTGTGGTTATGCATTAGACCAAAACTGGGATAGTCCTGAAGAATTTGATGAAGTAAGTTTTATGTTTGGAGATTATTGTAACTATCCCCTAAAATAGTACAGCAAAAAAGTAGAAAATTCTCTATGATACAAGTAAAGGGGATTTAATTATGAAAAAAATGACTGAACATCAAATCATCGCTATTTTAAAAGAAGCTGAAGCGGGTATTCCCGTTAAAGAACTGTGCCGTAAATATGGCATGGGTAATTCAACTTTCTATAAATGGCGAGAAAAATACAGCGGAATGGAAACGTCGGATATCAAACGCTTAAAGGAGCTGGAGGCTGAAAACCGCAAGCTTAAACAGATGTTTGCCGAACTGAGCTTAAGATCCCAGCTTCAGGAAGAAATCATAAAAAAGCTTTAGTGCCCACCAAGGCACGTAAAATGTGGGCACAGCAACTACAACAAAATCATTCGGTTACTATTGCAATGAGTTGTGCCATTGTTGGTTTAAGCCGTTGTGCTTACTATTATCAAGCTAAGTTACAGGATGATTCGGCGATTGTTTCGGTATTGAATGCTATCACAGATAGGCATTTACGCTGGGGTTTTCCTAAATGTTTTAATCGTATCAGAAAGCTCGGCTATCAATGGAATCATAAACGGGTATATCGGGTGTATTGTGAATTAAAGCTTAATCTCAGGGTAAAGCGTAAAAAACGCATTCCTCCACGATGCTCAGAAAGATTATTAGTCCCCAATAAACAAAGTGACTGTTGGTCAATGGATTTTATGAGTGGCAGTAGCCGTAATCAACGTCGCTTTAGGACATTCAATGTCATCGATGACTTTAATCGTGAGGCATTAGGTATTGATATTGCAGTAAGCTTACCGGCAGGGAGAGTTACCCGTTACTTAGATAAACTGGCCGAATATCATGGGTATCCATTAAAAATACGGGTCGATAATGGGCCAGAATTTACAGGAAAAACCTTTATAAACTGGGCTAAATCACATGATATAGCCATTGATTATATCCAGCCCGGTAGCCCTTATCAAAATGGTTATATTGAACGATTTAATCGTACCTATCGTACTGAAGTGCTCGATTTATATCTTTTTAACAACTTAGCGCAAGCAAGGAGAATAACCGAAGAATGGTTAACGATTTATAACACCGAAAGACCGCATGAGGCATTAAATAACATGACACCGCTCGAATATAAAATATTAAAACAGGCAGCTTAATTTTCTACGTGAGTTGTGTACTAAGTTTGG
>NZ_LZHO01000093.1:0-41376 GCF_001690895.1 Gilliamella sp. Nev5-1
CAGGGTAAAGCGTAAAAAACGCATTCCTCCACGATGCTCAGAAAGATTATTAGTCCCCAATAAACAAAGTGACTGTTGGTCAATGGATTTTATGAGTGGCAGTAGCCGTAATCAACGTCGCTTTAGAACATTCAATGTCATCGATGACTTTAATCGTGAGGCGTTAGGTATTGATATTGCAGTAAGCTTACCAGCAGGAAGGATTACCCGTTACTTAGATAAACTGGCCGAATATCATGGGTATCCATTAAAAATACGGGTCGATAATGGGCCAGAATTTACAGGAAAAACCTTTACCAACTGGGCTAAATTACATGGTATAACCATTGATTATATCCAGCCCGGTAGCCCATATCAAAATACTTGGCCACTACAGTTTAACGCTTTGGCTTAATAAGGGATTTAAACAATTTGGTGCTTTATTTATAATAATTCATTAAACAATTGAATTTAAAATAATTTCATGCTGAAACGGTATAGATTCCTGAATATTTTTTACAAAAATGATTTTATTTTTGCCCCAATAAAATAGGAAAAAATATGAAGAAAGATCTAAAAGAAATAGAACAACAAGATCAATTAATAGTAGTTTATTTATCTCTAAAATAATTGGCTAATTCGTCAATTTTTTTAGATTACCCACGGCAACCAAACAGCTATCATTCATGACTTAATAGCATTTTTTTGCTATAGTAGGCGCCATTTTATTTAATTTGGATGAATCTTAATTATGGAATCTATACCTAATTGCCCTGTTTGCCAATCTGAACACACTTATCATGATGGCAGCTTTTGTGTTTGCCCTGAATGTGCCCACGAATGGGATCCAAACGAGGCTGTGTCTTCTGATGATGAATTACAAGTAAAAGACAGTAATGGTAATTTACTTGCTGATGGTGATGATATTATTTTAATTAAAGATCTTAAGTTAAAAGGATCGTCAACTGTGCTGAAAAAAGGCGCTAAAGCCAAAGGCATTCGTTTAGTAGACGGTGATCATGAGATCGATTGTAAAGTCGATGGTATGAAAATTATGCTTAAAGCTTGCTTTGTGAAAAAAGCTTAGCTAATTATAATATGTTGTGCTGATTTTATCAGCATTACATATACATTATTTTTCTCTCATTTTACATAACATCTTTATTAGCAATAGCCATAACCTATGAAAATGCTACCGTTGCCGATAAAAATCAGCAAAAGGGAATATTTAACGGCATTCCCTTAATTGTTAATCTTAATTTTCAAAAACCAATGTTGCTTCTTCAAGTTATAAGTAAAACGATATAAAATATAAACTCATTTAACCTTTGCAAGCAATATGGTTAATTTGTCCTATCTTATTTTCATAACCACCATATCCCACCCCACCATTGACAGAATGCACAACAAAGTATAGTTCGGATGAATAGTTATCTCTTGTCCAATAATGAGCATCACGCCATTCAGAGTTTGGGTAGCTTATTTTATTCATTGGCCCCCACTCAGCGGTCAGCCCTTCACCAATTGCTCGAGTATAATTGTTATCTTTAAACTGCCAATACATTGGTGCTTTTCTTTGTGGAGAGTTAGTCAATTCGCCTCGAGAAAGTACGTTAAAAGCACTTCCACATTTTGTTTGAGATACATTCCAATATCCCTTAAAATCGCCCTGTGGAATAGCCCAAATACTTGTTGGATTAAAGCTATAATCATGTTTAACTGATCTATCTCTTTTTAATGTCGCTTGCACTATTACTTGATCTAATGGTTTTTTCTTTAAGGTAATTGATCCTAATGAATCAACATCAACAACATCTTTCGTTTGAGTAATAACTGAAAATTCATAATCCGTTTGTGCACCAGTCATCACTAATTGAAACTGAGCCCCTGGAAAGCCCGTTGTTGGGAATGTTTTTGATGAATATGTTGGTTTAGCCTTAAAGCCAAAATCCAATACATAATCACTTGTGCGACCTCCTCCATACTCAGGACTTATTATGCTATTTTCAAGATTCCATTTTTGAGAATTACCGTTTTCATCAAAACCATGCCATTGAGCATTTTGATAAACAACTGTGGCATTCGGTTTAGCATAACAAATTTGCGATTTTGGTGCTATTTGGTAGGTTTTAGCTAGGGTAATCGGCTCGCCTTCATCAGGAATTCCGTATGCCGAATGGGCTCTAACATTGGTTTTAATGATGAGTTTTAATGGCATTGAAAAACCACTTCCACAACCTATAATTTTTTTCTTATCATCACCGATTATTCTTACGCCATTATTGTCATACCACCAATAATTAGTCATTTCCACTTTAAATGGTTGCTGAGGATCAGCATTATCACCATCTATATCACTGTAATTTTCAACTTTATCTAAATTTGTTGAAGTATAAATCGCCACTTTAAAATCGTTAAGCGTTAAGTTACCATCAAATTCTTTCACTTCACTAGATTTTATAGTGCCACTCGCCTCACTGTAAAAAACACCATTAACAGTAAAACCATGTTTATCTGCACTCGATAACGCAACCACTTGCGGTGTATTCCCAACAATAACCTGACTTGAAGTCGCTGTTAGTATTGCATTAGCTGAGCTAACGTGTATCCATTGTGATAATAAGATTAAACTCATGACTTGAGTAGGTTTTGGTTTTAAGTGAGCTGTCAGTGCCGTTATTTTGGTAGCAAAGTGAGATTTGCAATGGAAGTGTTTAAAACAAAAAGGTAACGCTAAAGATAAAACGTTTTGTTGTAATATTAAAGTTGAAATAAAACGATTAACAAATAATAATATGCCCGATGCCCGATGCCCGATGCCCGATGCCCGATGCCCGATGCCCGATGCCCGATGCCCAATTATATTTTATCATAATTTTTTTATTCATCACACTTACCCTCTTAAATTTGTTTTTATAAAACAAATGGTTAATGTTATTTTTAGTAATTTTAGCATAAAGTAGTATATAGTTATGCTACTCTATTTTAGAATAAAAACCTCGTTTTTCACCTGTTTTTTTGTAAAGTTTTGTTAAGCTCCTTCTTTAATAAAAGAGCATTCATTGCTCTAAATTTTTTAATAATATGAGATAACGAGTCTAATTGAAAGTATGAAAATAATACTTAGATAGATCATTATTTTTATTTAAGTACTTATTATCTTTTTTGAGTAATTTATTTCTAAATCAATATGATAGAATAGTAATTTCACCCAATACCCACAAAAAGCAAGTCAAGTTGAATAGGTTAATTAAACACGACTGTGTGATCAATTTATGTCACAGAGTTAAATACCATAAGATACTAGAAATTTGTTCAAACATTTGTTCAAAGACAAATGTAGCAAAGGTGGGCAATGCTGAAATTAAGTAAGTTAGCATGAGCAATCCTAATAATAATGTAGCTGGATAGCCGACAACAAAAATCGAGAGTTGTGGCGTTATTCTATTAAGTAGCCCTAATGATATATTGACGATTAACAACAATGTCATTAAGGGAAGTGCTAACATTATCCCATTGATAAATAATAGTTTACTGACATCAATTAAAGCTAAGTATCCGTTTGCTTGTAATGGTGTTACTGCGATGGGAATAATATCAAAACTGTTTGCTATGCCGTATAACAACCATAAATGACCATCAATACTAAGAAAGATTAGCAGTGCAATAATGTTAATTAAGCGTGACAATACCGATGTAGATGGACCGCCAATAGGATCAAAAAAAGTTGCCATGCCAAGTCCCATTTGCATACCAATTAATTCGCCGGCAAATTGCACCGTCATAAATGCTAACTGCATAGTAAAACCAATAAGCACGCCAATCATTATTTGCTGTGCAATCATCCATATGCCAATAAAAGAGTATATTTTAATATGTTCATCAAGATGTGGAAGTGGCAAAGCAATTGCAATAAGTAATGCTAAGCTTATTTTTACGCGGTTGGGGATCTCTTTTTCTCCCAAAATAGGGGCAACCATAATCAACGCTAAGATGCGCACAAAGGGGAAAAAGCCGTCTTTAGCCCAAGCAAAGAAATCAATATTAAATAAAATATTACTATTAAAATCCATTTGATTTAACGGGTTAAATTAGGAATATCGGTAATGACCGTTTGCATATAATCAATCATGGTTGATAGCATTGATGGTCCCCATATGATTAAAACCACAACGACCGCGATAATTTTGGGAATAAATGATAATGTCATTTCATTAATTTGCGTGGCCGCTTGTAATAAGCTAATGATTAATCCTGTTACTAAAGCAACTAATAGTAACGGTCCAGCCAGTGATGCAGCGACTTTTATTGCTTGTATTGCTAAGGTGCTAATATATTCGGGCGACATAGTGTGATTCAACTAAAAAAGCTTTGTGCTAACGAACCAAGTAATAAGTGCCAACCATCGGCTAACACAAATAACATTAACTTAAATGGTAAAGACACCGTTGCTGGCGGTACCATCATCATGCCTAATGCCATGAGCGTGCTTGCAACCACGAGATCTATCACTAAGAAAGGAATAAAAATGGTAAAACCGATTTGAAATGCTGTTTTTAATTCACTGACAACAAAAGCCGGAACCAGTACTTTTAAAGGGACATCTTCACGTGTTTGAATATCATTTTGGTGAGACATGTTAACAAATAATGCTAGGTCCGTTTCTCGTGTTTGGGCAAGCATAAATTGTTGTAATGGTTTAGCCGCTTGAGTGAAGCCCTCTTGCATGGTGATTTGATTTTGCGAATACGGCACATAAGCATCTTGATAAATGTTATCAATCACGGGGGACATAATGAAATAGGTCATAAATAGGGCAATGCCCAAAATAACTTGATTGGGTGGTGCCGATTGCGTACCAAGTGCATTACGTAACAGACCTAATACAATAATAATACGTGTGAAACTGGTCATTAGTAACAAAATTGCTGGAATGAAGGTAAGCAATGTCAAAAAGACTAAGGTTTCAACAGGTAATGACCAATTTTGCCCACCACTCATGGGTTGGGATATGGTAGGTAACGCAGATAAGTCAGCATGGCATGATAAACTTAGTAACAATAAGCTGAGCAAAATAGTAAAATTTAACCGCACTAGTTGTTACTCCTTTTTTGCTTTTAAAGCGGATTGTAATATCTGCTGAAATACGTTACTTTTCACACAAGTGGTATCTGTCATATTTTGCGAAAGCAGTGCTTGAGTGCGTTGTTCATTGATAGTATGTAATAACGTCATTTGTTGAGGTGTAACCCCAATCACTAATAATTGGTTATCAACATGAACCACAACCATACGCTCTTTGGGGCTAATGCTATATGTGGCTTTGACATCGATCCATTGATTGGTCTTTTTTTTCCAGCCCATTCGTTTGGCAAGCCAACCTAACAATAAAATAAAACCAATGACAACGATAAGCGTTGATCCTATTGAGGATCCTACTTCAGTATAAATATTTAACGGAGAAGATGACGGAGCCAACGTTTTGGCGTTTGTTAACGTTTTGGTGTTTGCTATAGTATCCACAGGTTCAACCAAATTAGTTTGCTTCATTACTATTAACGGCTCAATCTTCACTGTTAACGGCTCAGTCTTCGTACACGTTCTGATGGGGTAATAATATCGGTGATACGCACACCATAGTTATCGCCCACAACGACAATTTCACCTTGAGCAATTAAGTAACCGTTAATCAATATATCCAATGGTTCACCAGCTAGCCCATCTAATGCAATTACAGATCCCTGTGTTAAATTTAATAGATCTTTAATTGCTATCTTGGTTCGACCAAGCTCTACACTTAAATCAACAGGAATATCTAAAATCAGATTAATATCTTGCTTTTTTTCTTCCGTTTGTTGCGGTGATAATGTTTCAAAAATAGCCTCTTTAGTGATGAGTTCATCACTCGTTACTTTTTCTTCTTGGTCTTCGTCGTTATTTGGTATAATGTCAGTCATTGAACACTCCCTCATTCAGTTGTTCTATTACAGGATTAATGACCTGTTCTACTTGAATTGCATATTGTTTATTTACTTTACCGTAATGGCCTTTTAATACCGGTACACCGCCAACTGTTACATCTATATTTGTTGGTTTTTCAATTGTTAAAACATCATCAACTTTTAACGCTAACAGTTTTTCAACGGTTGTATGAATATGGGTAAAATTGGCAACTAATTCGACAGATGATTGTTTAATTCCAGTGGTTAATGAACTCATCCAGATATTATCGTCTTGATAAGTCTGTTCTTCGATAGGCGGTTTTATTAGCAACTCTTTGATTGGTTCGACCATAGAATAAGGAATACAAACGCAAAATGTTGCTTTGCTATGACCCACTTCAACTTTAAAATTGGTTGTTAACACGACATCGTCAGGTGAGCTAGTAATGTTGGTAAATTTACTTTGTATTTCAGAACGAATATATTCGGTTTCAATGGCGTAAATATCAGCCCATGCATTTTGATAAATAACTAATGTTAACTCGAGCACTCGTTTAATGATTTGCTGTTCCGTGTGCGTAAATTCCCGCCCTTCTGTTTCTATTTGGGAAAAATGTCCATCACCGCCAAACAATGAATCCACAATAATAAACACTAGCTCAGGTGAGAATGAAAATAAACAAGTTCCTCTTAATGGGTTAAGGTGCACTAAATTCAAATGATTTGCTGATGAAATATCAGAAAACTCTTTAAACGTATGAGACTCAACGGGAGAGGCAATTACATCAGTATTACGGCGTAATTGATTAAATAATCCAATTCGAAATTGCCGAGCAAAACGTTCATTAATGATCTCTAATGCCGTTAAACGTTCAGGGATAAATCGATGTTTGACTGATAAATCATAAGGTCTAACATCGGTCTTTTTTCCTGTAGGTAACGAGGCACCCAAAGCATCAATATTGCTATCATCTTCAGCTACAACAAAATTATCAGGGGTTAAAGCATCACTGCTTTCGTTTATGTCTTGTTTCGGCTCACGCTTATCAGGCATAATCATCACCGTATAATAAAATCAGTAAATAAAACTTCATCAATATTTACCCAATGTTTTGCATTATATTTTCGCGATAACGTATTTTTTATCTGTTCTTGTAAATCGATTTTCCCTGCTTCTTGCTTTAGCTTATTAATATATTGCTTTGAAGTAAGGAGGAGGATATCGCTTCTTACTTCGGGTAAATAATCCAATAGCACTGTTTTTTGATTTTCATCATTAACACGTAATACCACCCCGACATAAAGGATTTTAGTCATCTCAATATTATCTTCAGCAACAGGCAATGAAATAGTAAACGGTTTTAATGTTAAAAATACTGGCGAGACGATTTCAGGCTCTTCTTGCACTTTAGTTGTGTCTTTTAGATAGCCTTGAAACCACAAATAAGCTGCGGCACTTATTGCTGATAGGGTAATAAGAATAAGGATTAAATTTAAAGCACTTACTTTTTTGGACGTTGTAGGCATATTTACTCTTGTCTCTATAAAAATTTAAAAAGATTTATAATCCATTAATTGGCTATAGTGACGAGAATAATAAATCATATTTTTAAAATTGATTTGAAGAATAGGCAACAAAACATGACCTATTTAAACGTTTCATCTTCTCTAATCCCCAATTTGTATAATAAATAGTAATTTTAATCGTTAAGCAAATATACTGAGTGCCGATTTTTGTGGGCTATTTTCAACACGTACTTGTTCAACATTGATATCGTTTGTCTCTGGATCTAACGTTAGGGCGTTATGTGACTGATTGTGTTTGGTTTGCTGATACATAGCAGATTGTTGCGAATCACTCATCATCGAAAAGTCACCAATATCTGCTTGTTCTAGGGTAATGCCTTGATCGGCTAATGATGTTTTTAAGAAAGGCAGTGCCGATTCTAACAGACCTTTAACAACACCATGTGCTGCCATCATATGAAGATTCATCTTATCATCGCTCATCGCAAGTTTAATGTGTAATGAGCCTAATTCTTGTGGGTGCAAATGTATGTTGGCAGATTGAATACCTTGCCGATTAAACATAATAATTTGTTCTGTTAATGAATTTTGCCATTGCGTAGTATTTGCTTGCATCGACATATTTAGTGTTGCTGATGTCGTGCTAGTATTAACTGACGGTACTAATGCATTTTGCCCATTGGCATGGGTCGTTAAAGCTGATTCGGGATTGATATGCAAAATCGCACCTTGATCGTCATTATTTATTATAAATGGTGTTTGATCTGCCATCGCTTTTTGCCTAATGTCGCTAGCATTTTGTGTATTATTCGTTTGATTAAAATGCGTATTACTCACATCATTTTTAATTCTTGTGGCTTTTTTATGCACCAGATCAGTGGCTATCGCTTGGTGATTGTCCGACAATGGCATGACATCTGTTTGCTGTTTTGCTTTATTGATTAAATTCTCACTGTCATAAATAGAGGCCAGTAGCTGTGTTGGCTGATCATTAATTAACGTTTCTGACGATAAATTATCGAATAAATCCGCATTTAAAATGTCAGTATTTAGATGATTTGTTATCGATAAATTGGGCTTGGTTTTTGCCTCACTATTTTGTTTTGCGCTTACAACATCTTGTTTTTCTTGTTCAATAGTTTGTATATAAAAAGGATTGATAGCCATAATGATCATATCAGCATCATGATCTTCGTGTGTATCATCGATAACATTTAACTCAGCATTAATGATTTTTTTGCCTTGTTGGCTTTGCTTTTCACTCTGTTGCAATAATTGTTGAAAACCATCATTATCACTTGCAATTACATCCGTTTCAACTGATTGCGATTGATGAGATGGGGTAAGATTTAAATCATTAATAAGATTAATATTCATTTAATACTCTCCTTGCTAGTTGTAGCTGTGCAAATTCATCAGTCAGTTTTTGTTGCAAACGGCTTTGTTGCTGTAACCGTTTTTTATATTGCTTGTCTAATAATGTTGTATAAGTGTTCAAGTTTTTTTGTGATTGATTAAGTTGATGGGTTATTTGCTTTTGCTTAATATCTAACGATAACAATACTTTTTTTTGCTGCTCAATGCCTTTTTCAAGGGTTGAAATAAATGCATTAAAATTACTTAATTGGCATCCATTAATACCATGAGATAAGGCATTATTTAATTTTTGTCGGTACTCATCATAATAATCATTTAATACATTCAGTTGTGATTGTGCATTACGATGATTTTCATGGGCTTTTTTTAACTTAAGTAAAGTATCGTCTACCGATTTTTGCGCCAATTTTTTTAGTGTTAAAAAAGCAAATTGCCCAGAATTTTTATTTACCATTACTCAGTCCTAACTAGCTAATTTGGGTTCGACAATATTTACTAATTGTTGATAAGCATCTTGATAACTACAATGCTCATTAATTCCTTGCTGTAAAAATTTTTGCATAGCAGGAAACAGCATAATCGCCTTATCCAATAAAGGATCGGTGCCAGACACATAAGCACCAACATTAATCAAATCGCGGTTTCGTTGAAAACTTGAAAATAACTGTTTAAACAACCGTGATTTTTTTTCATCCTCAGGTGCGGTAAGATCGGTCATCACTCGACTGATTGAGGCCTCGATATCAATAGCAGGGTAATGACCAGACTCAGCAAGTGAGCGTGACAAAACAATATGCCCATCAAGTATGGCTCTAGCTGAATCAGCAATCGGATCTTGTTGATCATCACCTTCAGTTAATACCGTATAAAATGCCGTAATTGAGCCTTTTCCTTCTTCATCATTGCCTGCTCTTTCAACTAATGCTGGTAATTTGGCAAAGACCGACGGAGGATAGCCTTTCGTTGCTGGTGGTTCTCCTATAGCTAACGCAATTTCACGTTGTGCCATGGCATAACGCGTTAAAGAGTCCATAATCAGTAACACATTAAACCCTTTATCGCGGAAATTTTCGGCGATTTTAGTCGCATAGGCAGCGCCTTGTAAGCGTAATAATGGCGAGACATCCGCTGGTGCGGCAACAACAACCGCTCGCGCTAATCCCTCTTCACCTAAAATATTTTCGATAAAATCTTTAACTTCTCGCCCCCGCTCACCGATCAATCCGACAACTATAATATCGGCTTGGGTGTAACGTGCCATCATGCCAAGTAAAACGCTTTTTCCAACGCCAGAACCAGCAAATAACCCCATTCGCTGTCCTTTACCAACCGTTAATAACGCGTTGATGGCTCTAACGCCAACATCAAGCACTTGGTGAACTGGCGTGCGCTGTAATGGGTTAATCGATTTATGAGATAATCCACCAAATTCAACATCTTCTGGTAACGGTTGACCATCTAACGGTTTACCCATAGCATCAACAACTCGACCTAACAAACCCATTCCCATGGGTAATACTTTATGACTAAAGTGCGCTAAATCATATTGCTTGGTATAAACACGAGCGCCTAATAAAATACCGTCAGTGGATTCAAATGGCATTAAGTAAAGCGTTTTATCACTAAATCCAACTATCTCGCACTCAACAGGCTCAATTCGACCGTCGGTTTGTCGTTCAACCAAGCAGTTAGATCCCAAAGGTAACTTTAGTCCAGTAGCTTCTAACACAAGTCCCGATGCTTTAACCAATCTTCCGTATTGGCGGATTAGTGATAATGATTCAAGTTGTTGTTTAGCCTGATCAATTTTACTTAGCCATTTTGCAGAATATCTCATGTTAATGATTGTCCTCTTTTAGGCTATCAGACATTATTTGCCAGTGTTGACCGACATTTGCGTCAATTTCATTAGTTTCGGTAAATATCTTACATCCACCCTGTTCTACGTTAGAATCGGCAATAAGTTGCCAATGATGTTGACTGATTTCATCATTCAGCATGGGTTCTAACCATAGCAAATCAGCCGGATTAAAATGCAATGCAATAGGTTCAGACAAGATTGAACACTGTTCAACTAATGTTTTTATGGTATAAATAAGCTGTTTTTGCTTAGCTTTTGGTATCGTACCTACTGTTTTTTGCGCAGCAATCAATGCTAAATCAAGCAGTTTAGGAACAATTAATTCATTGATTTCGTTAATCGAATTTTGAAAATTAGTCATTAAATTAGCTATAGCTTGAACGGCATTTATTTTTTCTTTATTAAGTTGTTGTTCAATGAACTGGCGCCCTTCTTGCTCGCCAATTCGATATCCTTCATCATAACCAGTCTGTTTACCTGCATTGAAACCTTCTTGTTGACCTAAATTAAAACCTTCCTGATAAGCCTGTTTTTTTACCTTTTCTTTTAACAGCTCTAACTGTTGTGCCTGATTTAACTCTGGTTCAATTACAACATTATCTATCTCGGTAGCAGTTAATTCTGTTTCAGGCTCATCAATTTCAACGTTTATAGTAACTTCATTTTTACTTAACTTCGGTAATTCGGATAAATAAAAATCTTGAAAAATTAATGGTTTCCAATTTGATCTATCTAGCCGGTTACACATATTCATCATCACCGCTACTTAGGATCACTTCACCACTTTCTGCTAATCGACGAGCAATCGCCAATATTTTTTTCTGTTCGGTTTCAACTTGAGATAAACGTACAGGTGGCCTATTTTCTAAATCTTCACGTAAAATAGAGGCTGCACGCTGTGACATATTACTTAATAATTTGTCACGTAACTCAACCGTTGCACCTTTCAATGCAATGATTAACATTTCATTATCGATTTCTTTAAGTAAGCGTTGAATACTTCTATCATCCACTTCAACAAGATTTTCAAACAAGAACATTTCATCAATAATTTTTTGGGTTAATTCTCCATCATAATCACGCAATGCATTAATAACTTGCTCTTCTTGCTGTGTTTTCATTAAGTTAATAATTTCTGCCGCAGTACGTATACCACCAAGATTATTAAGTTTGATATTTTGACCATGTAGTAAAGTCGATAGTGAGGTTGAAAGCAATTGAAGCGCTGAAGGCTCAACCCCCCCAAATGTTGCAATACGTAACATAACATCGTTTCGTAATTCATCATCAAATAAGTTTAGAATTTCTGCCGCTAAATCGCGATTTAGATGAACAAGAATCGTTGCTATAATTTGAGGATGCTCTTTCTTCACTAGATCAACCGCTCTTGTTGCATCAATATAATTGAGCATTTCAAGACCATCGGTAGCTTCTTCTTGTTCAGTTGATAAAAGTTCATCAAGTAAACGTTCCGCTTTTTCACTACCCAGTGAACGCCCCAATATTGATCGTAAATAACCATTGGGATCAGTATTTAAAACAGCGCACTCTTCAAGTGCAACTTGGCACTCGTTAAGTATGCCTTTCAACTGTTCTTGAGAAAACTGAGGCAACGACATCATAGCACTACTAATTTGTTGTACTTCTTTTTGGCTAAGATGCTGCATTACTTGCGCTGCCAGCCCTTCGCCTAATACCATTAAAATGGCAGCCGCTTTCTGAGATTCACTTAAAATCATTGGTTAGTGTCCTCCCTACTCATCCAGCTACGAATAATTAATGCCATTACCCGAGGCTCTTTCTCAACAATTTTTCGTATGTGCTGTTGTTGTTGCATATTATCTTCAAACATTTTGTGTTGCTGTTTACTGTGTGCTTTATAATCTAATTTTTCTTCCGCTGATAGCTCAATATCAGATGTTTGACCATTACTGTTAAGAAGCTGTCTTTGTAATTTTATCCAGAACGATCGTAATACCTTACGCCATAAAACCCATAAAATGGCAATATAAATTAAATATTTAACTGCATTTTTAACGGAGTCATAAAATTCATTTGTTTTCCAAAATGCGATATTTTCGTTTTCATCAAATAATTGATCAGTAAATTTCAAATTTGCAACCGTTAATGTATCGCCACGTAAATCAGAAAAGCCCATTGCTTGGCGTGCTAATGCTTCAATATTTTTCAGCTCATCGTTATCTAACTTTACCCATCGTTCTGTTATAGAAGATGACTTGCTGTCATCATCAGATTTAGCCTCATCTGGCTCAATGGTGACAAATTTATAATTAACCAAAACAGCCACCGATAAACGTTTAACCCGTCCTTCCGGTATTTGGCTACGTATAACTTGTCTATTTACTTCAAAATTAATGGTATTATTCGATTGTAAGTTGTAAGGTTGTTGTTTATTATTTTTTTCAATCGATTCATCGTTTTCATCGATTGGTGCACTAGGTGTTGGTACAGGTTGATTAGATAATGCACCTGGCACTCCGCCAATACCATAGCTTGTTGCTGATTGATGATTTTCGACTTGCTGTTTACTACGGATGGTTTGATTCGCAATATTGCTATTAGGATCATACGTTTCTGATGTCGATTCTTGGCGACTAAAATCAACATCAGCATTCACTTGTACCTTGACGTTATTTTTACCCAAAATAGGAATAATAATTTTTTCTACTCGCTCACGAACGCTGTTTTCAATCCGCTCACTAAACTCCAACTGCGCAACATTCGCGCTTCTGTCACGATAGCTTTCACCAGTTAATAAATTGCCTCGCTGATCAATAATTGTGACTTTGTCGGGCTGTAATTCCGGTACACTACTTGAAATCAAATGAATAATGCCATCAATTTGACCTTGCGATAATGAGCGACCTGGGAGTAATGTTAATGCTACTGACGCTGAAGGAAATTTGCGTTCTCTAACAAACAAAGAAGGTTTAGGCATAGCTAAATGCACTCTCGCATCATCAATACTACTAATGATAGCAATTGTTCTTGATAATTCGCCTTCTAAAGCGCGTTGATAATTAACTTGCTCATTGAATTGGCTCATACCAAAACTTTCTTTATCAAGCAATTCAAACCCAACTGCACCACCTTTAGGCAACCCTTGTTGGGCAATCCGTAAACGGGTATCGTAAACTTTATCTTCAGGAATTAAGATAGTCGTGCCAGAAGAGGAAAATTGATAAGGAATATTCATCTTATCAAGCTGGCTAATAATTTCGCCACCATCTTTATCATTCAAATGACTAAATAGAACTGCGTAAGGCTCATCTTTAGCCCATAAATAGACAAAACTCATCATTGCGATTGTAATGACACCAGCAATTAACAATGCCATTTTGGTGTTTTGTTTTAGTTGATTGACAAAAGGCAACTTATTTAAGATTGATTCACCTTTATTATTGACTGCTTCGCTAGCCATAGCATCCTGACTCTAAACTATTTAGATTAACTCTGTAGTTTATTATCCATATATTTGAAAAATTCAATGGCGAGAAAAGCGTGCAGTTTTTCCCTTACTTAAACCCTTTGGTTTTTTATTTATATGTTAAATTTAGCCATACAGTAACAAAAGAGCTAAAAAGCAGTTATCAAAATGAATACAATCAACACATTCAACCCAATGGAATTCACTAATTTAAATGAATCAACGTCAATATCTTCAAAAACGCATTTTGCAGATAAAAACTTTGTTTCAGAATTAAAAACCGCTTTAGATAACATCAGTCAACGACAAATACAGGCAAATAATGAAGCCAAAGCTTTTGAAATGGGAGAGGCGAATACTTCTTTGAATGAGGTCATGGTTAATATGCAAAAATCATCGATTTCATTGCAATTTGGTATTCAAGTGCGCAATAAACTGGTTGCAGCTTATCAAGAAATTATGAATATGAATGTCTAATTAATGACATCGAATATAATTGCCATATCCTAAATTTTGCATTTTGCTTTTACTAATAACCATTAATTCTGGGCTAAATGCGATAATCAACTCACCACACGATTCAAGTTTAAAATAAGCATCGCTCATATTTTTGATGCTTGTTGTACTGCTAAATATATTATTTTCGTTATCAACTGATAGCTCAAAAAACTTTACCATTTTTACTATACTATTTAAAAAAATAACGACATAATGCCATCATTTAATAAAAAACCAATAAAATACATAAAGGATTCAAAATGATAACGTTAAAAAAAGCCAATATAGCCTTAAATGAACAGCATCTCGACTACCCAACATTAGGGCAACTGATTGTTCTGACATCGCTTGATGGGTTTTCTACTACAAGGGCAATTTGTTATCAAGAAAAGCTTGTTATTGCTGCTAATTTTTATCCACAAAACGGGGATGATTATAAGGTTATATATGTTGTTATTGAACTCGATAAGAAAAATACTCATTATTATTATGAGCCTGATGGAATCCTACCCCATTTTTTTGTCAGCCCTACTGGTAAGGATTATGTGTCTATTACTGTGTACCATCCAGATAAAGATTTAGAAATTATGCTCCCATTATTTGATAGAGAAAATATCACCTATCCAAAGCCCAAACGCCCTATTGTCGGCGATTTTAATGGAATATGTCATGATTTTTCTATTTTCCATTATGTTGATATTTTTTCAGAAAAAAAACCAGATAAATTGATTGCAGTTGCATTTAAAAATGATGATATAAAAAAAATCTATACCAATAAAATTCCGCTTCCAAAACATAACAAATTATTTATTGATTCTTTGAATAACCAAATCCATCTACTTGCTTGTGTTGACAATGGTTGGTTACATCGCCAAGTTGATGAGATGGGGAACGTTTTACAGTCAAGAAATATCAACACAGGAAAGCGTTTTTATCTAACTTGCGTATTGAATTTAAGCTTTTCTAATACATCGAGTATTTTAAATATTGATGAAAAAGGTAAGTTTTATTTAATCAATGTGTTACCCAACGGAGAAATCGAACTAAATCTATTGCTCGATATGGAAAGACAAATTTATTCTATTTGGGAACCGATAAAAATCGCCACAGAAACGTTTGTTATGCGGTTCACTGATGAAATCAGCAATGGGTGGATTACAATTCAAAATAATCAGGTGATCGAAGCCTTTTCTCAGGAAACCGTTGGTTGCTATATAAACCTGCACACAAAAGAAGTGTTTAAATTATCCACAAAAGAATTAATCATTAGTGAGATCGTCAAAACCAAAGATGCCAATTATACTGTTGTTTTTTACGGAAAAGAAGAAGACAATAACACAAAAAACAAAGAGTTAATTATTTTAAATCGCAATATTGATTGAGGTTGTTTAACGGGATGCTTGCTTGGTTCCTATCGATGAATAAGATTCAAGCAAAGCATCCACAAACTTACATTAAACAGGCAATTTTTTGATAGCTACCGATTTTAGTTTGATAATCGGCATGCTTGCCAATCAACTCTCTAAGCTGAGAATGACGAGTAATCATTAATTGGGTTAACTGCTGCTGATAGCTAAGTATATTTTTGATATACATTCGAATCAGGTCTTGATGTTGCAATGGCATGTTTTCAATTTTCGAAAAATCATCAACCAACATAATACCTTTCGATAATTGAAGGTATTTCGCCTGCCAACTCAACAATAAATCCCAGTTATCATTCTGGGCATTTATCAACATTTGTTCAACAACATAATTAAATTGTTCGTATTGTTCTAATAAGTTATTTCCTTGCATAATCATCCTTTTTTATTTTGCAATTTCACGCCAAGATTCGGCAATATTGTTTAATAAATCAAAACAGGTTTGTAATTTTTCTTTATCATTATGTAAATTGGCTAGAACTAACTGTTGGCTAATATACTGATATAAACGATCTAAATTTTCAGCAATTTCACCCCCTTTTTCTAAATCTAAGCAACTTTTAAGCCCATTATCAACAATATTAATCGCTTTAGAAATTGCATTACCTTTACCGACAATATTACCTTTTTGAATATACAAGCTAGCTAATTTAATTGCGTTAAGCGCACCATCAAATAATAATACGATCAATTGATGAGGCGATGCTTGGCTAACTCGCGTTTCTAAATTCACTTGCTCATAAGCTTTAGAACCTAATTTGTACATTACTTCCCTCTATTTTTTTAAGTTTGCCATCATGTCAAATTGGGTTGTTAAATAATTACTCATGCTATCTAACTCGTTAATTAAAATATCTAATTTGGTAAATTGCACTCGATAACGTTCAATAGTTTGTTCAATAGAATTGCTTACTTGATCATGGCGTTTCTCTAATGATTTTAAGGTAGAATTTAACCCATTAGTTGCTGAATCAATCATGCCATCGCTATCAATAAATCCACTCACTTTGGCAAAAACTTCGTTAGCAATACCCGTTTTTTCACCATCACCAGTAAATAATATCATTACCGCATCGCTGTTTTCATTGAGTGCTTTTTTCAGCTCATTTTCTTTGATCGTTAACTGGCCACTTTTGTCCATATTGATGCCTATTTGCGACAAAACAGCAAATTCGCCTGATTGTCCTTTGGCAAAGATTGAACGAATACTTTGATCAATATTACGTAACGTTGAATCGCCAATAAGTGGACCATTACTACTGTTTAATTCTTTTGAATTTTTATCTTCTGCAGTAAACTTAGTTAATGATGAAATCGTTGTTTGTAATTGATTAAATGCATCTATCCATTCTTTTATGGCTTCTTCCGTTTTTTCATGATCAGCAGTTATAGCAAGGCTTTGGCTAGTTGGCGTTATCTGTTTTAAGGTAATATCAACACCAGCAATAACATCCTTAACCGTATTAGACCCACTGGTTATGGCAATACCATTAAACGAAAATTTAGCATCTTGCGCTTTTGCAACTTCAGTCATATGACTATTGCTGGATTGATTAATATCAAATCCAATAACATTACTTAACATTTCGTCATCTGATGAAATAGAAGTAATGCTTTGTTGTTCGCCTGTTTCTTTCGATGTGATGACTAATTGATAACCATCTGCTCCGGAACGAATAATGGAAGCATTCATTGTTGAAGAGCTGGTTGTTCCATCTTCATTAGTAACTTTGGCATTATTAATGGCATTTGCTATTGATTCTAAAGATGTTTCATCTTGAGATAGCGTGACATTAAGCTTATTGCCATTTGCTTGTTCAATGGTAATAGTTCGGGTTTGATTATCATTGCCTAATTTGGCGTTTTTATCATTGATTGTCGATGTAGCAATACCATGAGATGTGGCTAATTGATCAACTGTAACTGTATAATTACCTAATGCTGCTTTGCTATTTGCTTTTACCGAAAAATAATTGTCATTTCCTGTTGCTATTCGGCTTTGAAAAAGATCTTTTTTTTGAAGTTTTTCCGTTACAGTATTAAATGTTGTTAATGCACTTTTTAATTTACCAAAACCACTAATTTTAGCATTAATTGCTTTTTGTTGAGTTGTAATTGGGGTTAAACGTGTTTTTTCGGCCACTTCTAGTTGATCTAAAATACCATTAAGATCAATTCCAGAACCAATGCCTAATGCGCTCATTGCCATGATTTAGTCTACCTATAACAATTATTCAATATTGTTTATATCGGCTGATAATTAGAAAAATTTAGTCTTCCTTTAAATATTTATCTAATAAATTGATAATAATCTATTCTTTCGAATAAAAAAATCATTAGAAAATTATTTCCAAAAAATAATACTATGATTATATTTAATAATATCAGTTTAATTTACAACTAAATTGCTGCTATAAAAAAATAATCATCAAAAAGATTAAAGTTCCCTATTTTGTTACCGATAAGTTATTTGTCAGCAAGAATTATGAATTAAATTTAAATATCTTGTTGATTTTAATATTTATATTATTGGAGATAAAAATGGCACAAGTAATTAATACAAATACAATGTCTTTAATGGCAAAAAATAACCTTAACAATTCTCAAAGCGTTCTTAGTACTTCTATTGAGCGTCTTTCATCAGGTATGCGTATTAATAGCGCAAAAGATGATGCAGCAGGTCAAGCAATTGCTAACCGTTTTTCATCAAACATTAAAGGCTTAACGCAAGCGGCACGTAATGCAAATGATGGTATCTCCCTTGCACAAACTACTGAAGGTGCGTTAAACGAAATCAACAACAACGTACAACGTATTCGTGAATTAACTGTTCAAGCAGCCAATGGCACCAATTCTGAAAGCGATTTAGTATCAATTCAAAATGAAATCGATCAACGTTTAGACGAAATCGATCGTGTTTCTAAACAAACTGATTTCAACGGCTCTAAAGTATTATCAGAAGATAAAACGCTTAAAATTCAAGTGGGTGCAAACGATGGTGAAACTATTGAAATCCATTTGAAAAAAATTGATAGTACTGAACTTGGTTTAGATGGATTTAAAATTTCAGGTGAAGACCTAACCACAGATCCATTAAAAACAATTGATGAGGCATTATCAAACATTGATGCATTACGTGGCCAACTTGGTGCGGTACAAAACCGTTTCGAATCAACAGTAAACAACATCAATAATACTGTAAACAACTTAAGTTCTGCGCGTAGCCGTATTGAAGATGCTGATTATGCAACAGAAGTTTCAAACATGACTCGTGGTCAAATCTTGCAACAAGCAGGTACTTCAGTACTAGCTCAAGCTAACCAAGTACCACAATCAGTACTTTCTTTATTACAATAATTGTAATTACCCATTTTTGATCATTCAAAATTTACACATAGTCATAACAGTATTTTTATAATGTTGTTATGGCTAATAATTATAATTAACTATTTTTTCGCCCTTTATTCTGCCCATTAAATTCATTAACTATCGTCATAATACTATTCGGCATTTTTCTTAACATTGGTTCAAAAAATGGATGATAGCTTATATAACTCATATGGTGTAATAAACCAAATCGATTGGAAACAATATATTCATTTGGTACGTAATGAAGCTTTAAAATTAGCAGTTCGTTTGCCGACAACGGTTGAGCTAGACGATTTATTACAAGTTGGCTATATCGGTTTATTAGATACAATCAAACGTTATGATGCCACTCAAGGTAATACTTTTGCAACCTTTGCTATTCCAAGGATACAAGGGGCAATGTTAGATGAGCTACGTAGCCGAGATTGGTTACCAAGACAAACTCGCAAAAAAATAAAAGATGTCACAGCGGCAATCAATGAATTAGAGAAAACATTAGGCATCACTCCTAACGATCATCAGATCGCCGAGTATTTGCAATTATCCCTTACTGAATATCATAAAATTTTATTAGATTCGAATTATAGCCAGATAGGCTCATTTGATGAGATCCAACTAAAGTTAGGAGATAACATTGATGCCATCATTGAGCATGGCGAGGATAACAATCCTTTTTCGGCAATTATCAGCGATGAAAATTACACCATTATTAACCAACAAATTGAAAATCTACCAGAAAAGGAAAAACTTGTCCTAGCGCTTTATTACCAAGAAGATCTTAATTTAAAAGAGATTGGTAAGGTAATGAATATTAGTGAATCAAGAGTAAGCCAATTGCATAGCCAAGCAATAAAAAGAATACAAAGTAAAGTTTCTTGTTAGAAGAAATAGAAAAAAATTTAAATAAATCGTAATCAATCGAAAATAAATTGAAATGATTTTTTTATTGACCTTTCGCATTTAAAAATGTAACTTTAGGCGCAAAAAAATATTTAACTTTAATTTTACTAATTTTCGTTTTTTTATGCGAAAAAACAGATATAGGTTGGTGACTAAATTGGGAAACACACTAGATGACGATATTCTTAAATGCATACATCATTTAAATCTTTCAACACTACTGTTAAGCCAGCGTATGCTTGAGAAAGATAAAGTAATGGCAATGTATCGATTAGGTATTGATGAACAAACCGCTGACATACTTAGCCATTTAAGTACTGCTCAGATGTTAGTTTTATCCGAAACCAATCAGCTCATATTTCAGCTAAGATTTGAAAATGCAGAAATGATGAAAAAGCTAACAGAAGAATCGCGCGTCAGAGATATAAAACAGATGCATACAGGAATTCTTTTATCAAGTTTGCTATTAGATTCAATCAATAAGTAGCTAAGGAATGATGATGACAGGTACAAGTATTATTCAAAAATATAAAGAAACCCAACTCGCTATCAAATTAATTTCCCTTGGTGGCAGAATTCAAATGTTAGAAAGCGAAACTAATTTAAGCCGAAATAAACTGATAAAACTGTATAAAGAGATTCAAGGTTGCCCACCGCCTAAAGGTTTATTGCCTTTTTCAACATCGTGGTTTATGACTTGGGAACCCAATATTCATGCCAGTATATTTTATAATGCTTATGCGTTTTTAGTGAGAAATGGGCTCAAGTCAGGCATTCAAACTATTTTAAAAGCTTATCAACTTTATTTAGAACAATGTCAATGTTCGCATAAAGAAGAACCTGTTTTAGGGCTGACTAGAGCTTGGATTTTAGTCAAATTTGTCGAAAAAAAGGTGATGCAACAATCCTGTTGCACGGAATGCCGTGGGCTTTTTATTACTCATGCTTATCATCCTCGAAATACTTTTACTTGTAGCTTATGTCAACCACCATCAAGAGCGGATAAAAATAATAAAACCCAAAAAGAAAATGACGAAAGATGCATGAAAGTGTTATCAAGACCAAGTTATTTAAATTCATCAACTACTAGACAGATCACTGCTTAAATAAGTATTAAAAATAAGTATTAAAGCAATTTAGCTGTTATTTTATGGAGAAAGAAAAAAACCAATGCTAATCATTATAGGTTATATTGTCGTTATCGCCTCGGCCCTACTTGGTTATGTGCTAAGTGGCGGTTATTTAGCTGTGCTGTTTCAACCACTCGAATTGTTAATTATTGGAGGCGCAGCAGTTGGTGCTTTTATTGTCAGTAATGAAAAGAAAGTCATCAAAGCCACGCTGCAATCTTTAGGACAATTATTTAAAACCTCTAAATATAATAAAGCGCTTTATTTAACATTAATTAATTTAATGTACAGCGTATTAACGAAGATCCGACAAAGTGGAGGATTATCCATTGAGGCTGATATTGATAATCCGCATGAAAGTGAATTATTTAAAGCCTATCCACAGATTTTAGCTAACCCTAGAATCTGTGACTTTATCACTGATTATTTACGACTTATGATTAGTGGCAATATGGATGTATTTGAGATCGAAACACTCATGAGCGAAGAAATTGAAACCTTCGTTCATGAACTCGAAAAACCCGTTGATGCCATTTCAAGTATTGGTGATGGTTTACCGGCATTTGGTATTGTTGCCGCGGTCATGGGTGTCATTAATACCCTAGCGCAAGCAGATCGACCAGCAAGTGAACTTGGAGAACTTATTGCCCATGCGATGGTGGGAACTTTTTTAGGGATCTTACTTGCCTATGGTTTCGTGTCACCGCTAGCAGCCTTATTGAAGCAAAGAAACGCTGATGTGGTCAAAATGTTAGAGTGCACCAAAGTGATTCTTATTGCCAGTATGCATGATTATGCTCCTCAAATTTGTATTGAATTTGGCCGAAAAACACTCTTCTCTCATGAAAGACCATCATTTTTTGAATTAGAACAATACATACAAGAAGTTAAAGACAAAAACACTAATCCAAATGAAAATAATTAATAATGAAAGATAAGTCTGTAAGAATAATTGTCCGAAAAAAATCGGGGCACGGCGGCGGGCATCATGGCGGTTCGTGGAAAATCGCTTACGCCGACTTTATGACCGCAATGATGGCGCTATTTTTAGTTATGTGGCTAATTTCTACATCAACGCCCCAAGAATTAAAAGGTATTGCTGAATACTTTAGAACGCCCTTAATTCTTGGCTACAATGGCGGGAAAAATATTAGCGACAGTGAAAGCCCGATCCCTGGTGGTGGCGATGATGTGAGTAAACAAATCGGCGAAGAAAAAACCCATATGTTAAATGCATCACAAAATGAATATGAACAGCTACATATTGAAAGAAATCTACTTCTTGAAGCTGCACGTAAAATTTATGAAACGTTTGAGATAGATAATCGCCTTAAAAGCTTAGCGCCTAATCTTATTATTGAATTAACTGAGCTGGGATTACGGATTCAAATTTTAGCTTTCGATGATAAACCCATGTTTGGTATTGGTAGTACATCCATTGATCCCAATATGCAAGAAATTTTGCATGCACTAGCACCTATTATTAATTCATTACCGAATAAAATCACTTTATCTGGCCATACCGATGAGCGGCAATATATAACAGGGGATCGTGGTTATAGTAATTGGGAATTATCGGCGGATAGAGCCAATGCATCAAGAAGAGAACTCATTGCTGGTGGCTTAGATTCCAATAAGATTATTCGCATTATTGCGTTAGCTGATACAGTAAGCTTAAACAATCCTAACTACAGCAAAGATGCCAATCGTCGCATTAGTATCTTAATTTTGAATAAAAATGCCCAACAATATATTGAAAATGAAAATAACATGACAGGTACTGATTTTTTAAAACAATCAAAAACCATTATCGAGCAATAATCAAATAGTCAAATAATTTCAAAAATCAAAACACATTACCTTTTGGATAGTGAAATCAGACAAACTATCCATTAATGGGTTGAAAAAATCATTAAAGTTTTGAGAAATTGCGCCGATATAGAAAACAGCCCTTTCTTTTAATAATCACGTTATTAACTGAAACTATATATTATATTTAGGAGTTTTTATGACAAATTCATTGATGAATACGGGAATTAGTGGATTAAATGCAGCGCAAAATATGCTTAATGTGATAAGTAATAATATTAGTAATGCCCATACAATCGGTTACAATCGCCAACAGCAAGTTTTACGTCAAGCAAATGGAACTCAACATAGTTTTGGTTTTGTAGGTAATGGTGTTTCAGTATCATCCGTTAATCGCGCCTTTAACCATTTTGTTGTAGGACAGCTACGTCAATCACAATCGCAAGATGGATCGATTAAAGCTTATTATAATGAATTATCGAAGGTAGATAATTTATTAGCAGAAAATGATAATAGCATTTCATCACAACTCAATAACCTCTTTGCTAGCTTAAAGAAGCTTGCTTCAAATGCAGGTGATGCTGCTACAAAGCAAACCGTTATTAGCGATCTAACCTCATTGACGAATCAATTTAATAAAACAGAAAAAAACCTAAAAAATCAAATTGCCAATGTGAATACCGAATTAAGCAGTAATATTGATAAGGTTAATACTTATACTCAGCAAATTGCCGAACTTAATCAAAAGATTTCACACTTACAGGCGGTGGGAAATGGGCTTGAACCCAATGCATTGCTTGACCAACGCGATCAATTAGTTAATGAATTAAGCGAAATCGTTGGCATAACCGTTACTGAACAAAATGGGCAATATAACCTTTCACTTGCTAATGGCTTGAATTTAGTCCAAGGCTCTTCGATTAACCTATTATCGGTGCAACCATCGCAAGACGATCCTACATTAAATACCATTATTTATACGCATCATTCAGGAGCAACACAAGAACTGACTAGCCAAAATATTACATCAGGCACATTAAACGGATTATTAACTTTTCGTGACGGGCCATTAACTGAAGCTCGTAATCAATTAGGTTTAATTGCCTTAAATTTGGCGGAACGTTTTAATGAAGTGCATATGTCAGGCGTTGATATTAATGGTAATCAGGGTGAAAAGTTATTTGACTACAATCCCCCTAGTTGTATAACCAATATAAAAAATCAAGGTAATGCCTCGGCAAAAATCGAATTTAACTCAGTTTGCGACGTAAAAGCTTCTGATTATAAAATTGAATTTGATGGTGACAATTGGGTTGTTACCCGATTATCTGATCATAAACAAATCACACCAGAAATTGAAGATGGTAAGTTAATTTTTGATGGGCTTTGTATTGAGATCAATGGCAATGCAATGCCTGGTGACTCGTTTATGATAAAACCCGTTGCCGATATTGCCTCATCATTACAATTACAAATCAAAGACGTTAATAAACTCGCAACGGGTATTAATGATGAAGAAAATGGCGCAGGCGATAATCGTAATGTTGCCAAATTACTAGAAATTCAAAATGAAAAGCTGGTTAATGGTACAACAACCTTAAAAAGTGCTTACACAAGTTTAGTCAATTATATTGGCAGTGAAACCCAAACGGCTAAAATATCTGCCCAATCAAGCAAAAATATTACTCAGCAAATTTATGAACAAAATCAATCTATATCCGGAGTGAATATTGAAGAAGAATATATCTCTATGCAGGTATATATGCAGTATTACCAAGCTAATGCAAAAGTGATAGATGCGGCAACAACAATATTTGATACCATTTTAGGTTTAACTAAATGATAAAAGGATAAAAAATGCGCCTTAGTACAAACTCACTTTATCAAAAAAACTTACAAAGTATTTTAAATACCAATAGCCGATGGCAAAAATCTGGTTTGCATTTAGCCACGGGCAAAAAGATCTTATCGCCGTCTGATGATCCAATGGGCGCATCACAAACATTGATAATAA
Organism: Gilliamella sp. Nev5-1; assembly: GCF_001690895.1. NCBI lineage: Bacteria > Pseudomonadati > Pseudomonadota > Gammaproteobacteria > Orbales > Orbaceae > Gilliamella > Gilliamella sp. Nev5-1. The sequence continues at coordinate 25,279 of NZ_LZHO01000093.1, forward strand.
AACAAGCTCAAGCGCAAAATGAACAGTTTCAAGCAACCCGTGAAAGCGCCGATAAATTACTTAGCCGTCAAGAAACGATTTTAGCGGAAACCAATACCGTTATCCAAACAATTCAAGAAACATTGATTTATGCAGCAAACGAAACATTAAATGAAGAAAACAGATTAGATCTTGCCAACAAATTACAAGCTTTAAAAGATCAACTGTTATCATTAGCCAACTCAAAAGATACTAATGGCAACTACCTTTTTGCTGGCAAGAAAAACGACACCCCACCTTTTGTTGTAAACGAATCTGGCGAAGTGAGTTACGTAGGCGGCACAACATCGGTTAACGTTTTTATTGATGACTCACGAGAAATCGCACTCAGTTTTACAGGCATTGAAGTATTCATGACGGGAGCAAATGTTAAACAAGCTGATGGAACTCCCGCAGAAAGTAATATTTTTGCAAGCATAGATTATGCAATTGAAGCGTTAAAAATAGATTTAGACTATGACAATGAAGAGACTGTCCAACAATTTAGGGATGGATTATCAAAAGCGCGTCACGGCATAGACAATTCATTTAATAATATTTCAACACTGAGAGCAGAAGGTGGTTCGATATTGGCCGAAATTGATAGATTAACCGCACTAGGTAAAACATTAGATATTGAATTTCAAACTCAAATTAGCCAGCTTGAAGATGTTGACTGGTACGAAACAATCTCAGAATATGTCATGCTACAAGCTAATTTACAAGCGGCGCAATATACCTTTATGACCATGCAAAGTATGTCACTGTTTCAAATGAAATAAAGTGTAGAAAAACACCGAGTTGTTTACACTTCATAATTAAAATAATTCACTAAAAACGCATAAGGCATTTTATCAAAAATCGCTTTATGCGCTCACCTTATTATATTGATTATATCAAGCAGTTAATCTTCAACCCCTATCTTTGTAACCACTCAATATTTACGGATGATACCTCACGATTAAATGACATATTACACTTTTTACTTTCCCCTGGCTGTTTGAATGGATTTACTATTTATATAAGGATTTTATATAAACATTATCCCTCCTATTTTATTAGTGCAAAAATACAATCATTTTTTGTAAAAAATATTCAGGAATATATACCGTTTCAATATTAAATCATTTTAAATTTAATAGATTAATAAATTATTATTCATAAAGCATCGAATGGCTTACAGCCCTTATTCAGCCAAAGCATTAAATCGTTATCACTTACTGGTTTAACTAATATAACACATTAATATTAAACACTATTATTAACCAATCTTAGCCAAAAACAAGCCGTTAAAATCACGTTAATAGGTCAAATAAGTGCAGATTCATTACAAGGCATTTTGATAACTGAAGAACTAGCCGAAGCCATTTATTCGGTGATGCACAATAAAACGCTACCAGCCGATATCAAATTAGCTAAAATCTCTGCACTAATCAAAAGAGGCATCATGGATAGGATACTTATCACAATAAGTATTCACGGAAGCAAAAAAAATCTTACTGCATTAAAGAATGATCCGTCTCCCTCTAAAACCACGATGAGCCTGGAAAAGATAGATCGATATATTTCAGGTGAAGAACATTTCCCAAAACCGGGTATTGAAAATTCGCTCTCTGAGATACCAAGCAACATACCGAGCCAAAAAACAGAGTCATCCCCAGTACCCAATAGAGTGGAAACACAAAATCAGGTATTACCTGCTTCGCCTAATACGGTATCAAATATTGCTGATGAGATCCCCAGTTTAATGCCATACACAAAAGATACGCAATATAGCAAAATACTTTCAGCCCAAATTACTGATGATAACGGCGTAAAAAAAATGTTATCTGCTATATACCCACAAAAGTGGGAACTATTAAGTATGGAAAACAAAGCAAAAGCGGTACCGGGTGAATATTTTGATACAGTATTGAATAAAAATTTAACTAAAGGTAAAGAGCGCTCATCATTAAATGAAAAAAAGAGGGCAATTACCGACACAACCGATTTAGATTCAGGTACAAGAAAATCGAACACAAGTGAATCCGAAAGTAAAACTACGGTTTATACCAACCATGCAAATAAAAAGAAAGGTCAGAAAGAGTTAGAAGATGAGTTAAATGCTTTAAAAAATAGTGGAATGAAACCTAAAGATATCACAAAGCGTGTAGCTTTAGCTCAAACCCGTTGTGAGGTGGAAGGAATTGTTTCGCAAGCCAATTTTTATAATTTAGAAGTGCCATATTATAAAGAGTTAAAAAATGGTAGAGTGAAACTTGTTGAAGCGATCGATGCAACTTATTACCGATTTATTGATGCAGACGCATATATGACGTTATTGAAGAAGTCTTATCAAGATTCGAGTAGCTTATATCCTAATGTTACCCCAGCCTTTGCTGAAATGCATCCAATCACTGAACGATTAATTAGAGAATTTATTGATAATAATCAACAGTTTCGTATAATTGATGGCTTGCCGGGAATGCATGCTGAAGTGCTATCCACCAATAATGTATTTCAACAATTAGAGGCAAAAGGGAAAAATGTTGAAGAATATCTAGACAAAATTGAAGTGTATACCATTCGCTTAACCGAATATGAGCAAGGTAAAGCATTCCCGGCCTGCCGACACTGTAGTGGTATTCTATCCAAATCAAAAGGCATTCACATTCCAACCGGAAGGGTTGATGATTAAATAGAGTAAAAAATTAAGGAATCCATATTATGATAGTCAGAATAGAACTCAATCAACTAGAAAAGCGCAGTAATTACTACTTTTATAACGATACGCCATTTAATGGCGAAGCTTATGATCATCGTGACAATCAGCTTTATCAGGTATACGAAATCACCGATGGCGTTATTACAGGTAGTCGAGATTACGGCTTTTTTGAGGCTAACGGTCAGCCAAAAGTCGATTATGAATTGCTACATAGCGGTGACTTTGATTATGAAATGAATGATATTCCTTATACTTATCAAGGAAAACCTTTTACTGGTTTATTTTATGATTACTCTTCAGGATTCCTATTGGGTGAATCTCTATGCATTAACGGTTGGATTGTAAAAGATATTAGTTATTATCCTGATGGTACAGGACGGATAAGAAAGTACGAAGAAAAGCATATCGATATTACCGAAACAATCGGAGATAGAGAGTGGTTATTGGAGTGGGAAAATAATGCATATAAAAGGATTGAATCTCGCTATTTAGATTATGCAGGAACAGATCATTCAGGCAACATAAAATTATATTTCAACGAGCAAAAACAGATCAGTCGTGCAATTATTGAGGATGATTATGCTTATGTCTCACTATTAGTGCCTCGAGATGATTTAGGTCTTGATTTTAAAACCTTTGATGATTTATTGGCAAAACAAGATATATTTGCCGATAACCTATCTATCTGGTCAATTGAGGATTCATTATTTAACCAATGCTTAGATCGTGGGCTTTTAAATAAGGTTAAACAGCTTGAGTTATGCTATGCAAATATTGAGCTTTCAACCATTGCAAGATTAGCTGAATTACCATCTTTACAAACATTAAATTATCGAGAGATTTCAGTATATCAAACGAACCTCGTTTATGCTGAAAAACAAAACCAGCAATATCGAGCACAAGCGCTTGCCTTATTTGCCCTACAACAAAATAGCAATATCAAAATAACCTTTAATGACGGCAGAATTGATTATTTTCAGGCATTTTTACCGGATGATTTAAAACAACAGCTTACTTAACAGATTAAAAAATCATGATAGTCAGAATAATGGTTATATTGAACGATTTAATCGTACTTATCGCACTGAATTGCTCGATTTATATCTTTTTAACAACTTAGGATAAGCAAGGAGAATAACCGAAGATGGGTTAACGAATAACATTGAAAGACCACATAAGGCGTTAAATAATATGGCACCGATTGAATATAAAATACTAAAACAGGTAGCTTAATTTTCAATGTGAGTTGTGAACTAAGTTTGGGGTATTTACACTATCTTTTTCAAAATCTACAATTCAGAGGCGGGAGAAAATGAAAACAGCAGTGTACTTAACACTATCAAGTTATACAACTTAAGTGGAATTAGTTTTAAAATTAAAAAATCGGCAAAACATTAGTCTTTGTTTGCTAATAACCTATAATTTAAAAAAAGTTTATTAGAATTAAATAGAGTACTATAATAATTGGCAAAAGATAGTTTTTGGAGTATATCTTTTGTTAAAAAACAATGAAGTGCTAAACAAAACGGTAATCCCTATTAAAATTATTTCAACCGGTATTGCTTTACCGCCAAATAAACTTGATGCGGACGAATTAGATAAAAGGCTGAATAAACCTGCTGGTTATTCGCTTAAGCGTTCAGGTATCCTTTATCGCTATCACGCTGATCAGCAATTGAGTCAAGCCGATTTAGCCGCCCAAGCGATTAATGATGCTATAATGCGTTGTGATATAGACGCAAAATCGATTGACTTATTAATTTCAGCTTGTGCACTTCCTATCCAAGCCCTACCATATACCGCAACCCATATTCTAAAAGCCAGTTCACTTTCCAAAAATATTACCTGCTTTGATGTTAATGGCAGTTGTGTGAGCTTTATTTGTGCGTTACAAGTTGCTGCTGGGCTATTAAATTCTGGTGCTTATAAGCGAATCGCTATTGTTTCGGCAGATTTGGCTTCACGAGGGTTAGATTGGCAAGATGAAGAATCTTCATTTATCTTTGGTGATGGAGCTGCTTGTGCTATTGTCGAACAAGGTGATGGTCGCAGTGGTATTCTTTCTTGTTTGTTAGAGACTTATACCGATGGTATTGATCTATGTGAAATTCGCGGTGGAGGTAGCCACCGAAATCTTAGAACAGGGATGGATGAAACTGATTGCCTTTTCCATATGCAGGGTAAGCCGTTATTTAAACTGGTATCATCGTTAATTGAGCCATATTTAGCTCGCTTATTAAATCGAGCTGGTTTAACTCTTGCCGATATTGCCACGGTTATTCCTCATCAAGCTAGCCATTTGTCTTTGGAACATATGCGTAAACGACTTAATGTTTCAAGTGACGTGCTAATTGATATCTACCGCTTTCGCGGTAATCAAGTGGCCGCTTCGATACCTAGTGCATTGCATGAAGCAATAATAACTAAACGATTTAATTCTGGTAAACCTGCCATGTTAATAGGTACTGCTGCTGGGGTTACTTTAGGGGGAATGATTTTATTGCCATGAGATTTTTAGTTACTGGTGCGACCAGTGGTTTAGGTCGTAATGCAGTTGAGTGGTTGCTTAAACAAGGTCATCAAGTGCATGCAACAGGGCGCAATAATGAGGTGGGGAAGCAACTTGTTGCGCTAGGTGCTACGTTTACTCAGCTTGATTTAGTCACGGCGAGCAAAATGGATTATCACCAATTATTGAGAGATTGTGATATAGTTTGGCATTGTGCTGCGTTATCATCCCCTTGGGGTAACTATGAATGGTTTTATCAGGCTAATGTTTTAGTGACCTCACAATTAGCCGATATTGCAGGTCAACTTGGGATTAAGCGCTTTATTCATGTATCCACACCATCGATCTATTTTGATTTTAAATCCCACCATCATATTTCTGAAGAATATCAAGCTAAACGCTTTGCTAATCATTATGCTGATACCAAATATCAAGCCGAACAGCATATTCAAACATGTGTTACACGCTATCTTGAAACCATTTACCTAATATTAAGGCCAAGAGGTATATTTGGGCCACATGATCGTGTGATTATTCCTCGTATGCTCGCGTTATTAAAACGTACTGATGGTATATTATATTTACCAGCAGGAGGACAAGCTTATTTGGATCTCACCTTTGTGTTAAATGTAGTTTATGCTTTATTTTTGGCCTCAACTCAACAGAAAATATTGTCGGGTGAAGCCTTTAATATTACTAATCAACAACCATGTCAGCTTAATCAATTATTAAAGGCGTTGTTAACTGATCAATTGCAACTCAATTATAAAATTCGCTCACTCCCTTATCCACTACTTTACGGTATCGCTACTGTGCTTGAGGGGGTATCGGCTTTAACTCATAAAGAACCACTACTAACGCGTTATAGCGTTGGTACATTATATTTTGATATGACTTTAAGCCAACAGCAGGCGATTAAACGTCTAGGTTATCAACCTTTATATGATCTTAATGAAAGCATTGTGCTGACAGCGCGCTGGTTGCAGGAAAGTGGAATGGTATAAGATGGCAAAAATAATCCCATTTAAAGCTGGATACTGTACTCATATTGCGTGTATGGTTATGCGGGGGGCTGGATTTCATGTTTGCCAGTTTCCGGCACGTGCTTGGCTAATTGAGGTTGATGGCTATCGCTGGTTGTGGGATACTGGATATGCTGATTATTTTCAACAATATACCCAATCTGGCATATTCAAACTTTATCAAAAAACCACCCCAGTTTATCTAAAGCAAGACGAATCATTAAAAGCGCAATTTGTGACTTTGGGTATTGATCTTGCCAGTATACAAAATGTGATTATCTCACATTTTCATGGTGATCATATTGCGGGATTGAAAGATTTTATTCACAGTCGTTTTATTTGTTCCCAAAAAGGTTGGCAAACGGTCAAACCGCTACATGGCTTTTTTGCCCTTAAGCAAGGTTTTGTTCCCGATCTTGTTCCTGATGATTTTGAACAGCGTGTTAGTTTTTTAGAACAATTTGAGTGTTGCACTTTAGCACCTGAATTATCTCCTTTTACGCATGGCTATATTTTACCTAATAGCAAAAGGCAGGTAATTTTAGTGCCTTTACCTGGTCATGCAGTTGGTCACATTGGCGCATTTATCTTGACTGATGAGGGGTGGACACTTTTGGCTAGCGATGCTGCATGGGTTAAAGCTAATTATAAAGAGTTAAAAAAGCCGTCTCGTTTGGCGCAACTCATTATGGACGATCCACGTGCCTATCATCAAACCCTTAATCAACTACACCAACTTTCTTATCAACCTAATGTTACCATTTATTTAAGCCATGAGGATGAACAATGAGGCTACTAAAAATACTTTGGTATTATTGGCGCACCAAACGCTTAACATTTAGCTGCCGAGCTGATCTTGAAGCATATCAACGTAAACAATTAGAAAAATTTAAACAGCGTGTATTAAGCAAAAGCCCTTACTTTAGTCGATTTATTGAACAACCCTTTGATACTTGGCCACTGATGAACAAACAATTGATGATGGCGAATTTTGATCAAATGAATACCGCAAATCTTAATAGCCAAGCGTTATTGGCATTAGCCCAACAAAGCGAGCAAAAGCGCGATTTTAGCGCCAAAATGGGTAAGTTTAGTGTGGGATTATCTTCAGGAACTTCAGGGCAACGAGGGATTTTTGTGGTTAGTCCAAAAGAACAACAAATTTGGGCTGGAGGCATGCTGGCAAAAATGTTGCCACGCGGGCTATGGAAAGAAGAACGTGTTGCACTGTTTTTAAGAGCTGATAATCATCTTTATCATAGTACTAATAGTCATCGATTGACCTTTCGTTTTTACGGGTTGTTTGATAATTTTCAACAACAGATCCAATCGCTGGATGACTATCAACCAACTATTATTATTGCCCCTGCACAGGTACTGCGCGCTCTTGCAACCGAAAAACTCAACGACAAGTTAACTGTCAATCCTATTTTAGTCATATCTGTCGCAGAAGTGCTCGAAGAACAAGATAAAAAACTTATCAAACAAGCGTTTAATCAGCTCGCTGAAGTTTATCAAGCCACCGAAGGATTTCTTGCTGCAACCTGTCCACTAGGCACTTTGCATTTAAATGAAGAGTTTATCTATATTGAACCTCATTGGTTAGATGAAGATCGTTTTATGCCAATTATCACCGATTTTACTCGTCAAACGCAGCCTATCGTACGTTATCAATTAGATGATATTTTAGTTCGTAGCCAAACGCCATGCCAATGTGGCTGGCAAGGAATGGCGATTTCACATATTGAAGGACGATGTGATGATCAGCTTGTATTAACAGATCAACATGGGAAACCATTAACCATTTTTGCTGATTATTGCAGTCGAGTAATAGCCAATACCTTACCGCTAACCTGTGATTACCGCCTGATTCAGCACAACGATCAATGTATTGAACTCATTGGCAGTTGCTCAAAAGAACAGTTAAGCCAGTGTCAGCAGGCATTAACGGCTCATTTTATTCAACAAGGTGCCAAGGTTGACGCGCTAATCTGGAAGCTTACGCCAGTTGTTACACTACCCAAAGACTTTGCACAAAAAAGACGGCGGATCATTCGTGAGCGAGGTAGCCAATGAAGTTAATAAAGCCTTGTCTTATGCGATTAGCTTATTTATTGCTCGGATGGCTTAGTGTGGGGGTATTTTACCGTAGTGCGGGTGAGCTACAAGGCGAGCCGACATTACTTACCCCTTCGATAATTGACCAATCGATTGCCTTTACACCTCATGCTATTTGGTTTTATCTTTCGTTCTTTTTGATCATCCCAATTTGTTTTTTAGTCGCTCCTTATCATCGCTTACTTTGGATGTCTATCTGTTTTATATTAAGTGGCTTTCTTGCAGGGATTTGTTACCTTATTTTTCCGACCTCGATGGATTTTCCTGTCGATACTGGTACTTCAATCAGTTCTTGGCTATTAGCTAAACTGATTGATATTGATGTTCCTGTTAACTGCTTTCCTTCGTTACATATTACTTTAACCTTGCTTGCAATTTGGGGGAGTTTAGATAAGTGTCATCCTCAGCGTAATATATTATTGGTATTGTGGGGCATTGCAATTGCTTTTTCAATTATCCAACTTAGGCGGCACTTGTTTGTTGATTTTCTTGGTGGGATCGCATTAGCGTTGATGGTGGGATATGGTGTGCGTTACGGATCTTCTTATTTAATTAAACAAAATTTAGAACAATAGGAATCTTATTATGTTGGATTTAGTTTTACCTTTTGTGATAATGTTAATCTTGATTGTTGCAGAAGCTTTCGTTTTACAATATATAAAAAAAGTAACCGTTAACTGGTCTGATATTATTTTTAATTTAAACTCAGGGCATTTAATGCTTTGGTTGTTTCGTGGGCTTGAATTAGTCTGCTACCATTTTGTTTATACGCATTTTAGCTTTAATCTGTTTATCCATGTGCCGATCATTTTAACTTGGATATTTACCTTATTGGCTTGGGATTTTGGTTTTTATTGGGAACACCGTTTACATCATAAAATACCACTATTGTGGGCAATTCACATGGTGCATCATCAAGGCGAACATTTTAATTTATCTTTAGCTATCCGTAATTCGTGGTATTCATCGCTTACTTCAATCCCATTTTTTGCCTTATTAGCTATTGCAGGTGTTCCAACACCAATTTTTATTGCCGTGTCGATCTTTCATTATTCGATTCAATTTTTTAATCACAATGCTGTTACCCCACAATTAGGTATATTAGAAAAGATTTTGGTTACTCCAACGCATCATAAAGTCCATCATCTTAAAGACTATTATTATGCTAATCATAATTTTTCAGGGTCATTTATATTCTGGGATAAGTTTTTCGGTACGTTTGAAACAACGCCTGTCGATAAAACGATTACCTATGGTAGCCATGGCATTATGTCACAAAACCCTTTTTGGGCTAGCATGTTACCTTTTATGGCATTATTCAACATTCCTTATTCCCCTAGTTTATCCCGTTATCGCTTACCGCATGGTTTATTAGTGAGTGGTGGCTTATTTCTATTTGGCTTGGTATTAAGCTACGTCTATGATTATGGCTACGGTTACCATAATGTTACCATGACGCAGTATCTATTATTTGGCTGTTTGGTATTGGGTAGTATTGCCTTAGGAGGCATGGCGGAAGGCAAACACTGGGGAATAGTTAGTTGGTTTGTCTTGTGCTGGTTGATCCCTCTATTTTTTGCCATCTTTTGGCAATGGCCACCATTTTACTGGCTATTATTTGCAGGCTTGATGACAATACATGGCTCAATCACTTATGTTACGTGGCTTATAGGAAAATATCATGCCAACTAAACCATCACCTAAGTTGCACTACACCAATAATGATGAACCATTTCATCAAGAATTAATGGCAGAAGCTGAAGCTTATTTGGCTCAAAAAGGCGATCATCGTTTTGCTAATAGCTCATTATTGTTTAAGAATTTCTTATTATTATTCCTTTGTGCTGTATGTTATTTCTTCAGCTTACATCAAGTGACTATCGGGTTATTTGCGCTTTATTATTTTGGTTTTGTTATGTCAGCCATGCTAGCCAATATTAATGCACAACATGATGCTTGCCATAATGTTTTTTTTCGAACTCGACTAGCAAATCGCATTTTTGGGCGATTGGTGACATTACCTTTGGGTATTGATCCACATTATTGGCAAGTTAGGCATGTTGATTATCATCATATTTATCCTAATATCGACAAATACGATCTTGATATGGAAGAGAATGGTGTCTTTCGCCAATCGCCATTTCAAAAATGGTACCCACACATGCGATTTCAGTCGTTTTATTGGCCTTTTATTGCTGGGTTATCATTACCTTATATTGCCTGGGTATTTGATTGGTCTGATCAATTAGGTAAAACTGCGCTAGCATCAGACAAAAAAAACTTAACCAGTCTCACAGGATGGGGGTTATTTTTAGGTAGCAAAATTTTGCATTTCATCATAGCCCTAATGCTACCGATACTTATTTTATCTTCGGCGGATATTAGCTGGTATGGTGTACTATCGGTTTATCTTATCACACAAATGCTTTCATCTTTAATTGTTGTATGCTTACTCTTAGGGACACATTGGGTCGATCCTGCATTTTATACAGCACCCAAAGATGGCAAAATAGAGCATGGTTGGTATTACCAGCAATTTACTACCTGTTGTGACTGGTACCCATCCCCCAAAATATTTAACGAATTATTAGGTGGGGTAAATTTACATCTTACTCATCATCTGTTTCCTGGGTGGAGCCATCGCCACTATCCAGCATTAATGCTAATTGTTGAACGATTAGCACAAAAGTATCAATTACCTTATCGCAGGTTAGGCTATCTTGAGTTACTCACTCAACAGCAACAATTTATCCGTAAAATGGCACAAAATCCGAATAAACAAACTTCCTATTCAGAGTCAGACTAATGCAAAAGCCACAATCACAGCCGCAACCACAATCACAACATCCCACACTACGGTTTAGTAATGAGCAAGATATATTATTGCGAGAAGCATTAAATACGGCAGCAAAAGATTATTTACTTTCCCAAAATGATCATCGTTATGCAAATAGTGGCATGTATTTAAAGTTAGGTTTACTCTTAGTTCTGTGTATAGGATTTTACTGTTGCGCGCTTTTTCAACAATCAGCATATCTATTCTCTCTTTGCTATTTTATGTTTAGTTCGCTCGCCCTACTATTAGCGGTTAATGTGGTGCATGACGCATCACATAATGTATTTTTTAAATCAAGCAACGCAAATACTTGGCTTAATCGACTAATTACCATTCCACTTGGGATTGATCCAGAATGCTGGCGTATTCGTCATGTTGTGCAGCATCATCCTTTTACTAATATTGAACATTATGATCTAGATATTGAGTATAATGGCGTGCTTAGGCAAACACCTTTCCAAGTGCACCATTGGTTTATGCGTTATCAGCATTATTACTGGCCATTAGTGGCAGGAATGACCTTTCCTGCAATTATTTGGTGGTTTGATTGGCAAGATCGGTTAGGCTTAAATTTTAATAAAAACAAATTTACCCATCATGGCATAGTTGGTTGGTTTGCCTTTTTGGTTATTAAGGCTTTACATGTTAGTTTGGCTATTGTTATTCCAATATATATTTGTCCTCAATTTAGTTTATGGTTTATTCTCATTGTCTATGGTTTAAGTCAATTTTTTGCTTCACTGATTTTTGTCATACTGATTCTTGGCACCCACTGGGCAAAAGCGACTTTTTATCAAGCGCCCGAACTTGGTCTTATGCCACATGGTTCGATACAACATGTATTTAATACTACGCTTAATTGGCGATTAAAGTTTCCCATTTTAGAATATTGGTTAGGTGGATTAAATTTACATCTAACTCACCATATATATCCTGGTTTCAGCCATCGTCACTATCAACACCTGACGAAAATTATTCAACAAATTGCCAAGCAACATCAGATTGATTATCACGAAATTACTTTGTATGAACTATTTGTACAACAGCAAGTCTTTTTAAAAAAAATGGGAAAAGCACAGCGGATGGATTGATTGTAACTTTACATAAACATTTGATTTTATTATTAAAATGCCAAAATAAAAACTTCAATAAAATCAATGGGTTTTCTGACTGATTTTTAAACGGAAAATAAACTTATTTTGTAAATTATGTTGTTTTAGGTGTTTTAGCATTTGTTGTTATCAATAACTTTTTTTACCAGCAAAATTTAAAATACTCAAAATACAGCTATTTTAACCTATCCTAATACTAGAAAAATCACGAAAATACAAAAGAACAAATCGGCTTCTTTTTTCTATTTTTTTACAAAAAAGCACCCAAAGCACTAGCCAAGATTTTTTTTTGCAGTTATACTTTTATCGATTAAAAAAGCTCATCAAGTGAGCAGATGATTCTAAAAAAGTGAAAGAAAACAAAAATTTAATTGACGGGCGGTACAAAATGCAGTATCATCTTTGGCATCAGGCATCAGGCATCAGGCATGTCAGTTTTATGTCTTAAATCTCTCAAATAATCACAAAATCCGAGTTTTTAAACCTAACTCATTTAGGTTACCAAACCTTACGACTAAAGCGACGTCGTTTTTCACAAGCTTGAAGCCTAAGCTAACTAAAAAAACAACATTGGTTTTATTTTCACAATTGGCAATTTCTAGCTATGCTCATTCGGCACTTAGTGCGACCACAACTCATGTTATTATAGGCAATGCGCCTGAGGTTGTAGCGTTATCCAGTGCAGATAAGCAAGGTTTTACGGTGAATGGTATTTTTTATAGTGAAGCCAGTGGTAATATAAAAGCGAGTGAAATTAAAGAGTTTGACGGCAATTTAACGTTTAATGATTTTACTATTTCAAAATATGATTCCAAGAATTTGGATAAAGTGAAAAATTACCGTGATATTGATGGCGATAATGCCGATCCAAGCGCTCCTTTTAAATTAGAAACGACCTATTATTGGTGGTATGACAATACAGGAAAACGGATAGAGGGTGATGATAAGAAAAAAATCATAGGTTGTGGCAGTGGTTATGCAATGCCATTAAAACTCATCATTAAAACTAATGTCAAAACGTATTCAGCGTATGGGATCCCAAAAGAAAGTGAACCTATTGCTCTAGCCAAAACGTATCAGATAGCGCCCATATCACAAATTTGTTATGCAAAACCAAATTCCACAATTGTTCACCCAGAATATCAATGGATTGGAATGGATTTAGCAACTGGCGCCTATTATTTTAATCGGCCCGAATATTCCAGTAGACATCCACTTGTGGGTGGTGGTTATACTCAGGATTATGTACCAAATTATGGTTTTAAAGCAAAACCTACAGTTTCATTAAGCACTTTCCCAACAACAGGGTTTCCAGGTGCAAAATTTCAGTTAGTTATGACGGGGGCTCAAACCGACTATCGTTACCAAGTGGTGAGTAATTCAGGTGGAGCCGTTTCTATTGATCAAGATGGTATAGTAAAACTGAATAATAAGCCTTCGGGGCGTGTTACAGTAAGAGCGATCTTAAAAAGAGATACATCAGTCATTCATGATTATCATTTTAGCCCAACTTCTATTTGGGGGGTGCCACAAAATTTTAGCGGAGAATTTGAGGCTGTGAAACAACACTGTGGAGGATTACAAAATATGTTGAGTCGTGCTCAATTAACTAATTCTCCTCGATATGATGGTGATACCGCAAAATTAGGTTTTGATGAACTTACTCGTTCTAATAGTTATACCCGAGCAATAGGTGATTCAATTTTTAGTGAGTGGGGATGGACGACAAAATCGTCTTATCCTGATTCAGAATGGCAAGAATATTATGCACCGCCTAATTTTACCTCTAGATACTGGACCTCTGATTCACAGGTAGTTGACGGAAAGCTAATTTCCCATGTTGTACATAATCATGATGGTTTTATTGCTATGATTGAGGATTATTGGAAAGGTTATGCCGTTTGTAAAGAATAAAAACATTTTGAATATGATATAAATAGAATGATATGTAGAATGTTTCGCTAACAGTGAAAGTGAAAGAAAAGCTAAAATTCCAACGCAATTATGGCGGTGTGCTGTTGTTCCATGAAGAATTTTTTTGCACGCTAATAATCAATCAACATATATTTTAACGTAAATACTTAAGCATAAATAAAAACTAAAATTTTATGATGCTAAGGATGCGCTAAAAATAGGTTGATTTTGGTGTATGCATTTCTTTATGCGAGTATAAGCAAGCGTTTGTTAGAAGTTGAAAAAAGCCGGTTTGGGCTATTAGCTTGTTGGCAATTTTAACTTAATAATTTATGAAAAATAGTTATATCGACATACCACGAAGGACGCTTAGTGAACGCAGCGGAAAAATGAGGTAATTAGCTTGTTGGTAGCGCACGATCATTCGAAGTTAATAAAGAATACTAGAAAAGCAACTAATGTTTATTTATGATTGATTATAAATATAGCTAATCTTGGTAATAGGGGATCTTTTCGAAAAGAACTGATTTTGGCTTTATCGGAAGTTGAAACAATAGGTTACATCGGGCTTGATATTTTTTTATAAAATAAATAGCGGTTATCCAAAAAGTGCACACTGTGCACTTTTTGATTGATGGTAAAGAGTAACAGTTGGTTACTCTTTATAGTAGCAGGCAGATTACTTAATAACTTTAGCAACCACACCAGCACCAACAGTACGACCACCTTCACGAATCGCAAAACGTAAACCTTCAGCCATCGCGATAGGGTGAATTAATGATACTGTCATTTTGATGTTATCACCAGGCATTACCATTTCTACGCCTTCTGGTAATTCAATCGTACCTGTTACGTCAGTTGTACGGAAGTAGAACTGTGGACGGTAACCTTTGAAGAATGGAGTATGACGACCACCTTCATCTTTACTTAAGATATACACTTCTGATTCAAAATCAGTATGTGGAGTGATTGAACCTGGTTTTGCAAGTACTTGACCACGTTCGATTTCTTCACGTTTTGTACCACGTAGTAATACACCAACGTTTTCACCCGCACGACCTTCGTCAAGTAATTTACGGAACATTTCAACACCAGTACAAGTGGTTTTAGTTGTTGGTTTGATACCCACGATTTCAACTTCTTCACCCACTTTGATTACACCGCGTTCAACACGACCAGTTACTACTGTACCACGACCTGAAATTGAGAATACGTCTTCAATTGGTAATAGGAATGGTTTATCAATATCACGCTCTGGCTCTGGAATATAGCTGTCTAATGCTTCAGCTAATTCAACAATTTTGTCTTCCCATGCTGCTTCGCCTTCTAATGCTTTAAGCGCTGAACCACGGATTACTGGTGTGTCATCACCTGGGAAATCGTATTGAGATAGAAGTTCACGGACTTCCATTTCAACTAATTCTAATAACTCTTCGTCATCAACCATATCACATTTGTTTAAAAATACGATGATGTAAGGAACACCTACTTGACGACCTAAAAGGATGTGCTCACGAGTTTGTGGCATAGGACCATCAGTTGCCGCTACGACTAAGATAGCACCGTCCATTTGTGCCGCACCAGTGATCATGTTTTTAACATAGTCAGCATGGCCTGGGCAGTCTACGTGCGCATAGTGGCGAGTTGGTGTATCGTATTCAACGTGTGAAGTATTGATGGTGATACCACGTGCTTTTTCTTCTGGTGCGTTATCGATTTGATCGAATGCACGAGCTTGACCGCCGTATTTTTTAGCAAGAACAGAAGTAATTGCTGCAGTTAAAGTTGTTTTACCATGGTCAACGTGGCCGATTGTACCAACGTTAACGTGGGGTTTTGTACGTTCAAATTTTTCTTTAGACATC
>NZ_LZHO01000094.1:0-602 GCF_001690895.1 Gilliamella sp. Nev5-1
GCGGTTTGGCTTTAATCCGGTTGGTGTCGGCCTTGATGCGGGTTATTTTACGGCTCCCATTTGCCATTTACTGCTGGCAGAGCAGATATATCCGGTGTTGGGTTATCGTCGTCCCACCCATGGTGCGAATCCCATCAGAAAAAAGCAGTTTATCTATAACAGTCAAAACGATACTTATACTTGCCCAAACGGGCAAACATTAAAATATAAAACTACCAGCAGGGAAGGTTATCGTCATTATCATTCTGATGCAACAACCTGCAAAATCTGTCCGTTATTGTCACAGTGTACACAGAGTAAAAATACACAGAAAGTCATCACACGGCATATCTGGGAAGCAGATAAAGAGAAAGCCAACGAGATTCGTTTAAGTCAGTGGGGTAAAAAAGTCTATGCTCGGCGAAAAGAAACCATAGAGCGCAGCTTTGCTGATGCTAAACAACACCACGGACATCGCTATGCACGATTTAGAGGAAGAGCACAGGTTCAAATGCAGTGTTTATTGGCCGCAACGGCTCAAAATATCAAGAAAATAGCGATAAAGCTATTTTTGTTACGTTTTTTTAAGCTATTTTTTAATTTATTTAATAAAATCCAAATTA